>CANJYC010000171.1 GCA_947478985.1 Acidobacteriota bacterium
CCTCATCGAGCATCGCGGAGGCGGCGCGGGTCTTCAGGAACCCGGCCGCGTAGACAACCAGAATGGCCGAGGAACTCAGCGCGACAAGGCTGTTGGCGACCTTCCTGCTCTCCGCTCGCGGGGCCATCTCGCTGATTATGACGCACGGGGATGAGCGCTGGCTCTGGCTGTGTGATGGTCAGCGAGATGCGGATTATTTCAGGCTGGATTCGATCAGCCTGGTGCGCGAAAGACTCCGCCCCTAGGGCATTGGGGGTGGAGCCGGCAGCGGAATGTCCTCGTTCGCCGTCACGTCGAAGCGCCGGAATCGACCGTAGGACGCGCGCCCGGTGATGTGCTCGCGGCTGCGTGAGAGGAGGTAGTCCTCGACCATCTCGAACGGCACGTCCACGTGAAAGCGCTCGTCCGTGCGGAACGACGTGGTCACGCTCGCACGCAGGACGTCGTCCTGGAACACGAGTTCTGTTTTGACCACGCGGCCCGACGCCGCTTCGATCCAGAACCGGCCGCTGGCGAACAGGTTCTTGCCGTCCGGCGTGCGCACGAATGTCGGACGAGCCTGTTCCTTGTACGTCACGACCCAGATGCCCGGCCCGTCGTGGTCGTCCTCTTTGCCAAGCGTGAACTGGAAGCGCCCCTGCTGCACCGTTTCCAGGAAGCCGAGCGCCAGCAGCGGCATGTTGATCGTGCGCTCGACGTTGCCGATGTTGTATCGGGCGCTCTCCTCCAGGATGAGCCTGGCCTGGTCCAGCGTCTGACCCGTGGGGTTGAGCAGGAGCTTGGTCAGCCGCTCCTCGCGTTCGCGGACAGGTCTGCCGTCCACTTCGAACACGTCACGGAACGGCACCCACATGTCGTCGCCTCCCAGCCTGACGAGGAGGAAGTCCGACACCAGCTCCCGACGCTGCTGTCCAGTGATCCCGGGCACCACGGCCCCTCGCCCGGCGCCCGACATGGTCTGCCGGCCCGACGCCTGCTGCACGTAGCGCTCCTCGGCGACCACGTTCGCAAACGCCGTGGCGAATCGGGTGATGTAGGCACCCGCCCGTGTCAGCAGGGTTTCACGCTCAACGGGGGGCTGGGACTGGCCCACGACGGTTGCCGCGAACACCAGGAGCGTGAGCGACAGTCCGGCCAGCTGTTTCTTCAACGCCCTATTATTCGTCGACCGCCCTGTGAGACGGCCGCACAATCTCCAGGCAACGGCGCCCGAGGACTCTCATCCTCCGTTGAATACACAGTGGCCGTGGGATAGGATTCCGGCGGCTCGTTCTGCCATCAATCAGCGACAAGGAGTGCGTATGCGACGACTCATAGTGTGTGCAGCAGCGGTGACCGCCATGGCGATCGGGTCCGTCGTGGTCGCGCAGTCCCCAATCGCGACTGTCGATGACTACCAGAAGGTCATGCGGTCGAATTCCCAGGCCTTCGGGGCCACCAACAAGGCCATCGCGTCCAGCGCCTTCGCCGACGCGAAGACGCAGCTCGCGACGGTGCGCCAGAACTTCGTCGCCCTCCAGGCATTCTGGGCGGACAAGAAGAAGGACGACGCTGTGGCCATCGTCAAGGACGGCATCGTGAAGCTCGACGCCCTCGACGCGATCCTGTCCGGTGCGGCACCCGATCAGATGGCCGCGCAGGCCGCAGCCAAGACGTTTCAGGGCCAGTGCGGCGCGTGCCACCAGGCCTACCGTGAAGGCAACGCCCAGGAAGGGTTCAAGTTCAAAGCCGGCGTGATGTAATCGCCGATCATCCGGGCTGTCAGCCTCCGCACTGAGGGGCGCTGACGGCTCGGATGCCGCCACGCTCGCCCGCCGCCCCTCGCTATCAACGCCCCCTCCCCTCTCGATTGTCCAGGTCACGCGCTCGCCGCTTGACATCAATCGTTCGAATTCGAATAATCAGACCTCGAACATATGGGCACCCACTTCACGGGCCGGCCGGATGAGGTCCGCGCGCTCGACACGTTCATCAAGCTGATGCGCGCGACCGACTCGGTATCCGCGGACCTGGCCGCACACGTCGCGGAGTCGGGGATTACGCTCGGACAGTTCGGCGTCCTCGAAACGCTGCTGCATCTGGGCCCCATGAGCCAGGGCAGCCTTGGGGGCAAGCTGCTCCGCAGCGGATCGAACATCACCACCGTCATTGACAACCTCCAGCGTCAGGGCCTCGTGGCGCGCACGCGTCGCAAGGACGATCGCCGCGTCGTCGACGTGTCGCTCACGCCAAAGGGGCGGACGCTGATTGCCCGGATTTTTCCCGGGCACGCGCGCCGAATCGTCCGGCTGTTCAGCGCGCTTTCACCAGACCGCCAGCGGCAGTTGGCTGAGTTATGCCGCACGCTGGGCCGGAGCATCTCAGAAGGAGAACAGGACACATGAGCGAACGCACCATTCTGATCACCGGAGCCACGGGCCAGCAGGGCGGCGCCACCGCGCGCGCACTGGCGGGTAAGGGCTTTAAGCTTCGCGCGATGACGCGCAACCCGGGCAGCGACGCTGCCAAGGCGCTCGCCGCGGCAACGGGCGCCGAACTGGTCAAGGGCGAACTCGACGATGCCGCGTCGCTCAAGGCGGCGCTCACCGGCGCCTGGGGCGCCTACGCGGTGCAGAACACGTGGACGGCCGGCGTCGAAGGCGAGGAAACGCAGGGCAAGCGTCTGGCGACCGCGGCCCGCGAGGCGGGCGTGCAGCACTTCGTCTACGCGTCGGTGGCGTCGGCGGATCGCAAGACCGGCATCCCCCACTTCGACAACAAGGCCCGCGTGGAGGACCTGGTCCGCAGCCTCGGCTTTCCGTCGTACGCCATCATCCGGCCGGTGTTCTTCATGGAGAACATGCCGAGCCCCTGGTTCCTCAACGGCGACTCGATCTACACGGCCATGAAGCCGACCACCAAACTGCAGATGATCGCCGTGCGCGACATCGGCCAGTACGGGGCGCTCGCCTTCACCGATGCGGCGCGGTTCAAGAACCTCGAGCTCGACATTGCCGGTGACAACCTGACAATGCCGGAAGCCGCGGCCGCCATGAGCAAGGGCCTGGGGCGTCAGATTGCCTTCGTCGAAATCCCCATCGCCGACGTGCGGAAGAACAGCGAGGACTTCGCGCTGATGCTCGAGTGGTTCGAGCGTGTCGGTTACGACGCGGACATCGAGAGCAACGCGCGTGCGTTCGGTATCCGGCCCACGACGTTCAGCGATTGGGCCGCGGGGCTCTCGCCGGCTACGCGTTAAGCCCCAGCACGCGGCGGGCCGCGATCTGCGCCCGCCCGCGCCGGCGGCGCAGATGTTCCAGGGTGTGTTCGAGCGGCAGGGTGACCTGCCGCCCGTTCCACCCGCGCGCGGCCCATTCACGCGCGGTCTGGCGCCGTCCCAGCTCCACGCGGAAACAATCAAAACAGAGGGTGCGTGGCCGCTCCGCGGCTGCGTCGTGGCCGTCCTGGCTGAAGCCATACCGCGCTTCGCGCGCCCGGCAGCCGGCGCACATGGGGGCGTCGTGTGAAGCGTCGTGCCGTGCCCGGCGCGCGGCCGCCATCCATCTGCTGTTCAGTGCGAGTTGCTGACCACCTGCCGCAATCTGTGTCTGTGCTGTCATCTGGCCTCCGTAGTTCGAACTCTACGGGGCCCCTGTGACAGCCCAGGTCACTCGGTCAGACCGTGAGCGGAGCGCTATTCCCTGGCGGGCGCCTGCACACCCATCTCCCCGGTCCAGCGCACGGCGCCCGGCATGTCGATCCCGAACTGATCGAGCATCCGCCCGACGGTGTGGTCGACCAGATCGTCAATCGTGCGCGGGTGGTGGTAGAAGGCGGGCATCGGCGGCAGGATGACGGCACCCATGCGTGACAGCTTCAGCATGTTCTCGAGATGAATGTCGCTGAACGGCGCCTCGCGGACCGCGAGCACGAGCCGGCGGCGCTCCTTGAGCACGACGTCGGCGGCGCGATGCACCAGGTTCTCGCCGTAGCCGTGGGCGATCGCGCCGAGCGTCTTGGCGCTGCAGGGAACGATGATCATGCCGTCGGTCTTGAACGAGCCGCTCGAGATGGCCGCCCCCATGTCACCCTGGGCATAGGACGTGTGGGCCAGCGCCTCGACCTGCTCGCGGGTGTACGGGGTTTCATGCAGCAGCGTCCGCACGCCCCAGCGGCTCAGCACGAGGTGCGTCTCCACGCCGGCCTCGCGCAGCCGTTCGAGCAGACGGACACCGTAGATCGCGCCCGTCGCTCCGCTCATGCCGACAATCAGCTTCATTAGCTTGATGGTACCATCGAGGCGTGCTGTTGAAGCGTCAGCGGGAAGGGTCCGTCATCTGCACGTCGTGCGGCGTGCTCGTCGGGGTCAACGACGACACCTGTTATCAGTGCGGCCGCCGCAACCCAGGCCTCTGGGGCTTTGCGCCCGCGCTGCGTGCGCTCGGCGGCGACCTCGGCTTCGTGCCGTTCGTCATGGGCACCTGCGCCGTGATGTACGTGCTGACGCTCATCGCCTCGCAGGGCAGCATCGGCATGGGCGGGCTCGGCTTCTTCTCGCCGAACCGGCGCGCCCTCTTCATGTTCGGCGAGAGCGGTGCTGTTCCGGTCTTCAGCGCCGGGCGCTGGTGGACGGTGCTGAGCGCCGGCTGGCTGCACGGCGGCCTGCTGCACATCGTGTTCAACATGATGGCGCTGCGCCAGATCGCGCCGGCCGCGGCGGAACTCTTCGGGCCCGGCCGGATGGTCATCATCTACACGGCCGGTTCGATCGCCGGCTTCGCGCTCAGCTCGATTGCCGGCGCCTATCTTCCCGGCATCCTGCAGGGTGGTCTCTACACCGTCGGAGCGTCAGCCTCGATTGCCGGACTCGTCGGCGCCATTCTGGCCTATGGGCATCGCAGCGGCAGCAGCCAGGCGCGCAGTTATGCCACGAGCGTCATCATCCAGCTTGTCGTGATCGGCTTCCTCATGCCCGGCATCGACAACTACGCGCACGGCGGCGGGCTGGCCGGGGGCTATCTTGTCGCCCGCCTGCTGGACCCGTTGAAGCCGGAGCGCATTGATCACATTGTCATCG
>CANJYC010000172.1 GCA_947478985.1 Acidobacteriota bacterium
CCCAGAGAACGCGGGTCCGGACCCGGCGAAATTCTGGCGCGTCAAGGGTGCGCGCGACCTCTCGCCTGCGCAGGCCGCTGTGCTCCAGGCCGTCTTCGCATACCGCGAACAGCAGGCCGAGCGGATCGACCGGCCGCCCTTCATGGTGATGGCCGAGGCCGTGCTGATGGACATTGCCCGCCGCGCCCCGCGCACGGCCGACGACCTGCAGCGTGTGCCCGGCATGACGCCGGATCAGGTGCGTCGCCACGGGCCGGCCGTGCTGCAGGCGGTGGAGAAGGGCGTGGCCGCCCCGGGCGCATACGCGCCGCAGGTCTCTCGCGAGACCGACGAGGTGCAGGACCGCTACGATCGTCTGCACACGTGGCGCAAGGAACGGGCGCGCGGACGCGGCGTCGAGTCGGACGTCATCCTGCCGCGCACGGCGCTCTGGGATCTCGCGCGGCGCACACCCCGCACGCACGACGAGCTGGCCGCCATTACGGACTTCGGCCCCTGGCGGCGGGCTACCTACGGGGACGAAATACTGGCATTGATGGGTGCGCCGCGCGGCGCATCAGGATCGGGACACCTGTTCGGCGATGAACGCTGAGCGGGACGGGGCAGAGTGACTGGAGGCAACGTTGACAGGAAAGATTCGCACGTTACGCGTGGACAAGGGTTTCGGGTTCATTAAGGACGACAGCGGCAAGGAGTACTTCTTCCATCAGAGCGCCGTGTACGGGGAGGGACTCGACAACCTCCGCGAGGGTGACAGCGTCGAGTTCGATCTCGGCGAGGGTCCCAAAGGGCCGCGGGCCGAGAACGTACGGCGCACGTCCACGTAGGTGTAGTGGTGGAGCCGGTGCACCATTGTCTGCTGCACCGGCGGCACTCTGGCTCAGGCGAAGATTGATCTGCTGCGCGGATATTGCTGACGGAGGACGTGATGGCTGCTGCGAATGAGATGCCACCTCAGGCGCTGGTGATGCAGGCGTTGTTCGGGTTCATGGTGACCAGGTGTCTGTCGGCCGTGGCCGCGCTTGGCGTTCCCGATGCGCTCAACGATGGCCCGCTCTACTACACGGATCTCGCGCAGGCGACCGGCACCGACCAGAAAGCCCTCCACCGGGTGATGAGAATGCTCAGCGGTGTCGGCATCTTTGCGGAGCCCGAGCCTGGCCGGTATGCCCTGACGCCGGCATCGCAGCTGTTACGCAGCGACGTGCCCGGTTCGATGCGTGACATGGCCGTGATGATCACGTCCGCGTCGCACTGGCTGCCGTGGGGTCGGATGGAGGACGTGCTCAGAACCGGCGTCTCCGGTCCACAGCACGAATTCGGCACCGACGTCTTCACCTGGTTTCAGCAGGACGCGAACCACGATCAGTGGGTCATCTTCAATGCGGCGATGACGAGCTTCTCATCCGGCGTCAGCCACGCCGTGGCGGATGCGTTCGATGTCAGCCGCTTCACGCGCCTCGTCGACATCGGCGGCGGCCACGGCTACCTCCTGAAGACGATGCTGGAGAAGGCCCCGCGCGCCACGGGTACGCTGTTCGACTTGCCAGGCGTCGTGGACGCCGACGACGCGAAGCGGCTGGGGCCGCGTATCCAGCGCGTCGGGGGCAGCTTCTTCACCGAGGTGCCGGCCGGTGGCGACTGCTACACCCTGAAGCACATCATCCACGACTGGAGTGACGAGCAGTGCGTCGCCATCCTCTTGAACGTGGCCAGGGCGATGCAGCCGACCGGCACGGTCCTGATCATCGAACTGGTCATGCCGGAGGACGGCGGCCCGCACCCGGCCAAGTTCATGGACGTGAACATGCTCGCCATGACCGAGGGCGGCTGCGAGCGGACCGCACGTCAGTACGCGGAACTGCTCCAGAAGGCAGGGCTGCGGCTCGTGAAGATCCACCCGACGCCGAGTCCCGTCAGTATCGTCGAGGCAACACGCGCGTAAGGCAGGCGTCCTGGCGTCCGGCGGCCTCGGCGGCGGGGTAAATTCCCCCATCTGGGGACGAATCCCCGGTTCGAGTGTGTGTGGGCGGTGATTTCCAGTCGAAAACCCGTGAGATCGAGCGGCACGTCGGTTGCTGATCAGATAGATCTAATCCGTTCGACCGTTGCGCGCGCCCGCGCAGGAGACACCATGGCATCACACGTAGGCATCTGGGTCGACCACAAGCAGGCCGTCATCGTGTTCGCATCGGCGAACCAGGTCACGACGAGGACCCTGCAGTCCGAGGTCGGTTCGCATCCGCACTTCGCCGGTTCGCAGGTTGGCGGCGGCGAGAAGAAGTACGAGGAACGCTTCAGCCATGACCTCGACCGCTTCTACGATGACATCCTCACGGCGATCCACCAGGCTGAGGAGATCCTGATTCTCGGGCCCGGCGAGGCCAAAGGGCAGCTGCGCGAGCGGCTCGGCCGCTCGAGTGTGCTGTCGAAGGCTGTGGTCACCGTCGAAGCCGCCGACGCGATGACCGAGCCGCAGATCGTCGCCCGGGTGAAAGAGCACTATGGTTTCAAGCGCTGATTCGAGCTCTCGCGGCCTCGGGGCTGCGCGGCATTCGTTCGCGCAGCGTGTCATCGGCGCGGCCATGCTGAATGCCGCGACCTACGAGGAGGTCGAGGCCGATCGCGGCGCCGTCGCCCAGTCCGCGGCTGTGGTGCTGCTGTCGAGCCTGGCGGCCGGCTTCGGTGCCAGGGGCTTCGGCGCCAGTCATCCGGTTGATGTCGCGCTCTATGCGGGCATCTCGCTTGTGGCCTGGATGATGTGGGCGGCGCTCACCTATCAGATCGGTGCGAGTCTGCTGCCGGAGTCGCAGACGCGTGCCGATGTCGGTGAACTGCTCCGTACGATCGGCTTTGCCAGCGCGCCCGGCCTGCTGCGCATCTTCGGACTCGCGCCCGGCCTGACCACCGTGGTCTTCGCGGTGTCGGCCGTCTGGATGCTGGCGGCCATGATCGTCGCGGTGCGGCAGGCGCTCGACTACACGGGTACGGGTCGCGCCATCGCGGTCTGCACGCTGGCATGGTCGCTGGCACTCATCTTCGCCGTCGCGCTCGGCATCTTCGTCGGGCCGCAGGTATCCTGAGTGGCCCGTCTTTCCAAGTCACGCTTCGTCAGCGGCAGCCAGTGTCACAAACAGCTGTGGTGGCGTGTGCACGAGTCGGACGCTTCTGAACTTGCTCCCGATCCTTCCCAACAGGCCATCTTCGATCAGGGCCATCTCGTAGGCGCCAGAGCGCGGGAGCAGTTCCCCGGGGGCGTGCTTATCGACGGGCATCACGGCGACCTTGCCGGCCGCGTCGCCCGGACGCAGGCGGTACTCGCGGCCGGGGCTCCGGCCATCTTCGAGGCGTCGTTCTTCGTGGACGACATCTTCGTGGCGGTGGATGTGCTCGAGCGCGTCGGCCCTGCCTGGACGATCGTCGAGGTGAAGTCCACCACCAGCGTGAAGGCGCAGCATCTGCCGGATGGCGCGATTCAGGCGCACGTGCTGCGCCGCTCGGGGCTGGCCGTCGAGCACGTCGAGATCATGCACCTCAACCGCGAGTGCCGGTTCCCCGATCTGCGTCAGCTGTTCGTGCGCGCGGACGTCACTGGTGAGGTCCAGGCCATGCTGCCCGCCGTGGCCCGCGAAGCGAGCGCGCAACTGCGGATGCTGGACGGGCCCATGCCCGAGGTGGCCGTTGGTCCCCACTGCGAGACGCCGTACGCGTGTCCCTTCCGCGAGCGGTGCTGGCCCGAGATGCCCGAGCACCATGTCAGTACGCTGTACGGCATGGGGAAGCGAGTGGCGGCGTTCGAGGCGCAGGGCCTGATGACGATTCACGACCTGCCGGACGGCCTGGGGCTTTCGCTGCCCGCCGAACGCCAGCGCCTGGCGGTACAGCAGAATCGCGTCGTCGTGGAGGCGTCACTGGGCGACGCCCTGGGCGCTATCGCGTATCCGTGCGCGGTCCTCGACTTCGAAACCGTGGCGCTGGCGATTCCGGTGTGGGACGGATGCCGGCCCTACGATCAGGTGCCCGTGCAGTTCAGCTGTCATGTGGTCGACGAACAGCACCACGTGACGCACCACGCCTGGCTTGCTGACGATGCGCGCGATCCGCGTCCGGAGATGGCCGCGCGCGTCGTCGAGGCCTGCCGTGGCGCCGCGGTGGTCGTCGCGTACAACGCGACGTTTGAGAAGACGGTGCTGCGCCAACTGGCGGCGGCCGTGCCGGAACTGGCGGAGGCGCTGGCGGATGTCGACGCGCGCATGGTGGACGCCCTGCCGCTTGTGCGCAATCACATCTATCACCCGGACTTCGGCGGCAGCTTCAGCCTGAAGGCGGTGCTGCCCGCGCTCGTCCCCGGAATGGGATACGAGGGGCTCGCCATCGCAAGCGGCGGCCTGGCCAGTCAGGCGCTGCAACGCCTCCTGTTCGATGCGCACATGCCGCCAGCCGAGCGCGCGGAGATGCGCGAGGCGCTACTGCAGTATTGCGCGGTCGATACCCTCGGCGTGGTCCGGATCCTCGAACAGCTTCAGGGTTATGGCGCGTAGGGCGCTCTGCATCCTGTGGCTCGTCGCTGTGGGCGTGGCACCAGCGGCGCTCCTGGCGGCACAATTCCCCGAAGCGCACCCCGCGCCGGCGGCGGATTGGGACACGGCCATGTCGCTGGCCGCTGTTCCCGACCTGAACCCGGACCCGCGCACGCTCGAGATCAACCTCGATGCGCGCGTGGCACGAGTCGAGATCTCCCCTGGACGCTCGGTCGAGGCCTGGACCTATAACGGCACGATCCCAGGGCCGCTCATCCGCGTGCGCGTCGGCGACCGCCTGATCGTGCACTTCACCAATCATCTGCCGCAGCCCACGACCGTGCACTGGCACGGGCTGCGGATTCCGAATCCGATGGACGGCGTGCCGGACGTGTCGCAGCCGGAGGTGAAGCCCGGCGACTCGTTCACGTACGACATCGTCGTGCCCGACGCGGGTCTCTACTGGTACCACCCGCACGTGATGTCGGCCGCGCAGGTGGGGTTCGGCCTCTACGGGGCGCTGCTTGTGGACGATC
>CANJYC010000173.1 GCA_947478985.1 Acidobacteriota bacterium
GTCACCCGCGCCGACGGCTGGAACTTTGAACCGGAAGCCGCACGGCGGACGCTGCTCGACCAGCTCAAGACGCACGGGCTTGAAGGCTTCGGCCTCGACGCCAGGCCCGTCGCCGTGCAGGCGGCCGGTGGGCTCCTGGCCTACCTCCGCGACACCCAGAAGGTGGACCTCGCGCACGTCCGCACCATCGCTTACAAAACCACCACCGACTGCCTGATCATCGACCCGATCACGCTGAAGCATCTCGAAATCGTGACCGGCAGCGAAGGCGGAGCCGAAGGCTCGCTCCTCCACGAGATCGACCGGACGGTCACCTCGATGGGCGCGCGGATGCTGCGCGCCTGGCTGCTGCGGCCGCTCTATGCGCTCGAGCGGATCCGCGACCGGCTGGACGCGGTCGAGGAACTCGCCTTCCGCTCCACCGATCGCGCCAAGGCCCGCGAGACCCTCAAGACAGTCCATGACCTCGAACGGCTCGTGGCGCGGGCCGCCCTCGGCACAGCCGGGCCGCGCGACCTGGTGTCGCTGAAGCAGTCGCTCGCCGCGGTTCCGCGCGTGAAGCTCCTCCTCGACGAGGTCCAGGCGCCGCTCCTGCGCAGCCTCATCGCGGAGCTCGACGAGCTCACCGACCTCCGGGACCTTATCGACCGGACGCTCATCGACGAGCCAGGCGCATTGACCCGCGACGGCGGATTCACGCGCGACGGCATCGACCCGGAGCTCGACGACGTGAAGACGATCAGCCGGTCCGGCCGTCAGGTGATTGCCGAGATGGAGGAGCGGGAGCGGGAACGCACCGGCATCAGCTCGCTCAAGGTGCGTTTCAACCGCGTCTTCGGCTACTACATCGAGATCACGAAGACGAATCTCCAGCACGTGCCGGACGACTATCAGCGCAAGCAGACGATTGCCGGCGGCGAACGCTTCACCACGCCGGCGCTCAAGGAATACGAGGAGAAGGTGCTCGGCGCCGACGAGCGGATCCTCGAGCGCGAGCTGGAGATCTTCGAGGCGCTGCGCGGTCAGGTGGCGGCCGAAGCCCCACGCATTCAGGACACGGCCCGCGCGCTGGCCACCCTCGACGTCCTCGCGGCGCTGGCCGAGACCGCTGCCATCGCCAACTTCACGAAACCGCACGTTCACGACGGCGACGAGTTCGTCGTCACCGACGGCCGCCACCCCGTGGTCGAGCGCTACGCGCGGGACGCGTTCGTCCCAAACGACATCGACCTGAACGGCGTCACCCGGCAGCTGGTGATCCTGACGGGCCCGAACATGGGGGGCAAGTCGACCTACCTGCGCCAGACCGCGCTGATGCCGCTGCTGGCGCAGATTGGATCGTTTGTCCCGGCGAAGGACGCCAAGATCCCGCTCGTCGATCGTATCTTCGCGCGCGTTGGCGCCTCCGACAACATCGCGCGCGGCCAGTCGACCTTCATGGTGGAGATGCAGGAGACGGCCAACATCCTGCACACCGCCTCCTCGCGGAGCCTGGTCGTGCTCGATGAGATTGGACGCGGCACGTCCACCTTCGATGGCCTGAGCATTGCCTGGGCGGTGGCCGAGCACCTGGCCAGTAATCCGAAGGCGCGGCCCAAGACGCTCTTCGCCACCCACTATCACGAGCTCACCGACCTCGCCGACGGGCTGCCGGGTGTGGTCAACGCCCACGTGGCGGCGCGCGAGTGGAAGGACGACATCATCTTCCTGCGCAAGATTGTGCCGGGACGCTCGGACCGCAGCTACGGCATCCAGGTGGCGCGCCTGGCCGGGCTGCCGGCCGGTGTCATCGCCCGAGCGAAGGCCATTCTCGCCGGGCTGGAAAGCGACGAGCTGTCACGCGGTGGCCGACCCACGCTCTCAGGTTCACAGAGCGATCTGCCGACCGCCCAGCTCGGCCTCTTTGCGCAATCGCTTGGCGGCAGTACCAACCCCAGCCATGACGATGTGGCACAGCGGTTGCGCGATATGGACGTCGACGAGACGACCCCGCGTCAGGCACTGGTCCTCCTCGCGGAGCTGAAGAAGCTGGTGGAGGACTGATGCGGCACCGCTGCCGCGTGCGATCGGCCGCACTCGCCGCGACCCTCGTCAGTGTCCTGGCGGCGACGGCCTGCGGACCGTCACAGCCCGCGATCGATCCTGGCTATCTGACCGTCGGTGTCCGGAGCGCGCCCAACAATCTTGACCCCCGCATCGGCACCGACGAGGCCTCCGGCCGCGTGGCGCAGCTCATCTACAGCCGCCTGATGCGAATCGATGAGCAGCTGCGCGTGGTTCCGAACCTGGCGAGCCGCCTCGACAACCCCGATCCGTTGACCTACATCGCCACTCTCCGAAGCGGCGTCAGATTCCACGACGGGCACGAGCTGACGGCGAAGGATGTCGTCTACACCTTCGGCAGCTTTCTCGACCCCGCGTTCGTCTCGCCTTACAAAGGGGCCTTCCGGATGCTCGCCTCCGTGCGTGCGCTCGACACCTACGTCGTCGAGTTCAAGCTGAAGGAGCCGTTCGGGTCATTTCCCATCCAGCTGGTGTTCCCCATCGTGCCGGCGGATGCAGGCAATTCACTGCGGACGTCCCCGATTGGGACCGGACCGTACCGCTTCGTGCGCTATGCGGTCGACGACGAGGTGGTGTTGTCCGCCTTCGACGGCTACTGGGACGGGCGGCCCCAGAACAAAGGGGTGATACTCAAAGTCATCCCCGACGAGACGATGCGCGGCCTCGAGCTGCGCAAGGGCTCGATCGATCTCGTGATTAACGACCTGCCGCCGGATATCGCCTACCAGTTGCAGAAAGACAACCTGCGACTCACCCAGGCGCCCGGCGTCGACTACTCCTACATCGCCTTCAACATGCGCGACCGGCTGCTCTCGGACAAACGCGTCCGCCACGCGATCGCGTACGCCGTCGACCGCGACGCGATCGTCACGTACCTGCGTCGCGGACTTGCCACGCCGGCGATCGGCATCCTCGCGCCGATGGCCTGGGCCTTCGAGCCGTCTGTCGTCCAGTTCGCGCACGATCCGGCGCGCGCCAAACATCTGCTCGATGAGGCCGGGTATCCGGACCCCGACGGCGACGGCCCGCGCACGCGGTTCACGCTCACGCTCAAGACCTCAACCGACGAGTTCTTCCGCCTCCAGGCCACGGTGCTGCAGCAGGCCCTGCGCGAGGTCGGCATCGGCGTCGAGGTGAACTCCTACGAGTTCGCCACGATGTATGCCGACGTGCTGAAGGGCAACTTCCAGCTGGTGACGATGCAGTGGGTGGGGGTCACGGACCCGGACATGTTGCGCCGCGTCTTCCACTCGAGCCAGATCCCACCGAGCGGATTCAACCGTGGCCACTACAGCAACCCGGCGGTCGACGCGCTCATCGATGCCGCCGGCGCCGCCGCGACCGAGTCAGAACGCAGGCGCGACTACAGCGAGGCGCAGAAGCTCATCGCGGAGGATGCTCCGTACATCAGCCTCTGGTACAAGACGCATGTGGCCGTGACGCAACCCGGTATTACCGGCCTGCGCCTCGGTCCACAAGCGGACATGCTGTCGTTGAAGGATGTGAAGAAGGCCGTCCCGGACGGCCGCGTCAGCTCTTGAGCTGGTCGAGCTCGGCCTTGGCTTCAACCGAGTACGGGGATTCCGGATGCTCGGTCATCAGCTGCGTAAATGTCTTCCGCGCCTCGTCCTGATTGCCCTTGAGGGCATAGGCACGCGCCAGCTCCATCAGAATGGCGTCCTTCGGAAGCGGATCGTTGGCATCGGTGGAGCTCGCCAGCTCCTTCCAGGTGGCAATCGCGGCATCAAGCTGCCCCGCCTTCGCCGCCGTGTCCGCCTTGCCGAGCCGCGCCATGCGGCCGTAGAGCGACCCGCTGCCGGCGCGCTTGATAACCTCGTCGAACGCCGTCATGGCGTCGGCACCCTGACCGGTCGCCGCGAGTGCGCCCGCCATGTGGTACCGCGCGATGATTCCCGCATCCTGGTTCGGATAGGCATCAACCACGGCTTTGAGCTTCGGCAGTGCCGCCTTGAGCTTGGCCTCCTCGGTGGCAAACGTGCCCTGCGCATCCAGCATCGCGGCAGCCGGCGCTTCACCGGGCTCGTTCGCCGGGGCGTTGGCCGGGACCACGCGCGCGTTCAGCGCCACCATGGCATCGGCCAGCATCTGCTGCGCCTGCGACCCGGACTGGGTGCGGTAGGCCGTGTAGCCGGCGTACCCGGCGCCGCCGACGAGCACGAGCACAACGAGACCGCCGACCAGCTTCATGTACGGGCCGAACATCTCGCGTGCGGCCCCGAGCACGTGGGCCACTTCATTTTCTTTGAGTCGATGTCTCTCTGTTGATTTCATGTGCCTTCCACTCTGCGGTCTGTGGCGTCCCCGGGCAGATTTGAACTGCCGACCTCACGCTTAGGAGGCGTGCGCTCTATCCAGCTGAGCTACGGGGACGAACACCCTATTCTAGCGTGCCTAATATTGAAGAACGGAGAACACGGATGCGTCCGGCAGCTTCGCTTTTCCGTTCAGAAACAGCAGCTCGATGAGAAACGCCATCCCGTGCAGTTCGCCGCCGGTGGCGCTCACCAGCTTCGCCGCGGCCGCCGCCGTCCCGCCCGTGGCCAGCACATCATCCACAATCAGCACGCGCTGCCCCTTCTCGATGGCGTCCTCGTGCATCTCGAGGGCGTCGGTCCCGTACTCGAGCGCATAGCTCTGCTTGAGGGCCTTGCCTGGCAGCTTGCCGGGCTTGCGGATTGGGATGAAGCCGGCGCCAATCCGCTGCGCCACGGCGCCCCCGAGGATGAAGCCACGGCTCTCGATGCCAATCACCGCGTCGATGCCTTTGCCGATATACGGCGACGAGAGCCGATCGATCGTGGCCTTGAACCCGTCCGGGTTACTGAGCAGCGTCGTGATGTCGTAGAAGAGGATGCCGGCCTTGGGAAAGTCCGGGATATGGCGGATGTGCTGCTTGAGATCCATGGTGTCCTGGGCTGTAGTCCTGCGCCGGCGTCCTTCGTCGATCGCTCCGGCTACGTGATCTGAAA
>CANJYC010000174.1 GCA_947478985.1 Acidobacteriota bacterium
AGGTCCTGAAATACCCCCCCCTGAACGATGCCGAACTGCGCCTGCCCTCCGTTGCTCACGGTCACGTCGCTGACGCCGCCATCCCGCAACCGCACCAGACGAGTACGGCAGCGCGCACCCCACCGGAGCGAGCGCTGCATCGAAGCCACCGCTTCGTCCTTGGTAGCCGGGTAGGCCAAACACTCATCGAGGACCATCGCTATGTCGGAGCCGAGGCGGGCCTGGATGTCGACCGCGCGCTCGGGCGTGAGCAGATGGCGGGCGCCGTCGAGATGTGACTGAAAGTCAGCTCCTTCCTCGGTGATGACCCGCCGACCCGCCAGGCTGAAAACCTGATAGCCGCCGCTGTCGGTAAGGATCGGATGGTTCCATCCGATGAATCGATGCAAGCCGCCGCGACGTGCAATGAGCTCGTCTCCGGGCCGCAGGAACAGGTGATAGGTATTGCCGAGGATGATCTCGGCGCCAGCCTCTTCGAGATCGCGGTGCCGGGTGGCCTTCACCGCTCCCTGCGTGCCGACCGGCATGAACGCCGGCGTCTGCACCTGGCCGTGCGGGGTAGTGAACGTACCGAGACGCGCGGAGCCGTCGGTTGAGGTAAGGGTGAAGCTGAACGGGGCTGACACGCTTATATTAGTACTACGGTGACGAGTACAAAGCTTCGCGTTGGCGTGATTTACGGCGGCAAGTCCGGTGAGCACGAAGTGTCCATTGCCTCGGCGGCCTCCATCATCAGGCACCTCGACCCAGGCAAATACGAGGCCGTCCCGATCAAAATTGAGAAATCCGGCCGATGGGCGCTCGCGGCCGCGGCACCAACCGCAATCTCTGCAGCCGACGTCCTGAAAGACGCGCGCCCCGAAGCGCTCCAGCCGATCGAAGCGACGGCCGTACTTGGCGATGGCTCGCTCGACGTCGTGTTCCCCGTGCTGCACGGGCCCTACGGCGAGGACGGCACCGTCCAGGGCTTGCTCGAGCTTGCAAACATCCCGTATGTCGGCGCGGGGGTGCTCGGCTCGGCCGTCGGCATGGACAAGGCCGTGATGAAGACGATGTTTGCCGCGGCCGGGCTGCCGATCGTGCCGCACATCACCGTCCTGCGCCGCGAATGGGAGCGGGATGCCCCCCGCGTCACCGGCCGCGTCGCGACCGAACTGGGGTACCCCGTGTTCGTGAAGCCGGCGAACCTCGGCTCCAGCGTCGGTATCTCAAAGGCCAAATCAAACGCGGAATTCGCCGCCGCCATGACGCTGGCCCTGCAGTTCGATCGCAAGATCGTCATAGAAGCAGGCGTCGCCAGCGCCCGAGAAATCGAGTGTGCGGTGCTGGGCAACGATGACCCGGTGACGTCGCTGCCGGGCGAAATCGTCCCGTCCGGCGAGTTCTACGATTACACGGCTAAGTACATCGACGGCAGCTCGACGGAGATCATCCCGGCGATCCTCACCGACGCTCAGGTCGGCGAGGTCCGGCGTCTCGCCGTTGCGGCGTTCCAGGCGGTGGATGGCGCCGGCCTCTCGCGCGTCGACTTCCTGCTGTCGCGTGACAGCGGCGCGCTGTTCCTGAACGAGGTGAACACCATGCCCGGATTCACCACGATCAGCATGTATCCGAAGATGTGGGAAGCGTCCGGTCTTCCCTACACGACACTTCTCGACCGCCTCATCGCCCTCGCCCTCGAGCGCCACTTGGAAAAGCAGCTGCTCCGGACCAGCATTACGTGACGTCCGCGCATGGCAGAGACACGCAGGCTCTGGGGAGGGTCTCCCTTGTGCTTCTCGCCGTCGTCCTGTCGTGTGTCCTCGTCGCACTCCCTTCTCGCACGGCCGGTGCGGCGCAATCTGCCGGCGGCCTCACCGGCGCGGCGCAGCTGGTACACGCGTACGACGCCATCTTCGACGCCCGCTTCGACCAGGTCCCCGCGATCCTCGCTCAGGCCTGCCCCCCGGCGCCGCGCGAAGCGTGCCAGCTGGTCGATGTCCTCTCGCTCTGGTGGCAGATCCAGATCGATCCCGCCAGCACGTCGCGGGATGCCGCGTTTGAGTCCAAGGCAGACGCCGCGATCGACGCGACCGAAGCGTGGACGGAGCGGGCGCCCACCAGCGCCGAAGCATGGTTCTATCTCGGGGGCGCGTACGGCGCCCGCGTTCAGTGGCATGTCCTCCGCGGTCGCCAGATCCAGGCTGCGCGCGACGGCAAGCGAATCAAGGTCGCGCTCGAACACGCGCTCGAACGCGATCCGGAATTACAGGACGCCTACTTCGGCATCGGCCTGTATCACTACTACGCCGCCGTGGCACCGCCGGCGGCAAAGCTGCTGCGATGGCTGCTGTTGCTGCCGGGTGGCAGTCGCGAGACGGGCCTAGAGGAGATGCAGCGCGCGCGGACGCGTGGCCAGCTGCTGCGTGGTGAAGCGGACTACCAGCTCCAGATCCTCTATCGCTGGTACGAACAGCAGCCGGAGCGCGCGATCGAGCTCCTCGAAGGTCTCCACAGACGCTACCCGCACAACCCGCACTTCCCGGAAGTGATCGCCCAGACTGAGGAGGCACAGATCCACGATCCGGTGGCGAGTCTGCGGAGTTACGAACGACTCCTCACGCTCGCCTCGACGGGCCCCATTTTTAATCCCTCTCGAACCGCAGCTATGGCGCACCTCGGCGCGGCGCGGCAGCTCGACGATCTGTTTGAAACCGACGCCGCCATTCCGCACCTGCGCGCCGTCATCGATGCCACGCCGGCATCACCGCCCGCCGCCGTCACGGACGCGCAGCGGCAGCTGACGCGGGCTCAGACGCGGCTCTTGACGCCGGCCTATCGTCTGTCGCTCGAAGGATGGCGAAGCCTGGAACGAGGCGATCTCACCGAGGCCGCGCGCGCCCTCACACGGGCGCTGACCCTGCGGCCGGACGATCCGGTCACCATCTATCGCTACGCCCGGCTGCTCTTCGCTCAGAAGCAGGACGACGCGGCGCTCGTCGCACTGGCGTCGATTCACAGGCGTCAGCCCTCGACGCCACCGACGATCTACCTGCTCGCGTGCGTGGACGCCGCGCGCGTGAAGGAACAGCAGGGCGACGTCCGAACGGCGATCGAACTCTATCGATCAGCGATGACGGTCTCCGGTGGCGATCAGCGCGTGAAGCAGGACGCACAGCTTCAACTTGCGCGCCTTGCATCGCTCGCACGCTGACGTCACGCGCGTATCGACCCGATACTTGACACTGGAATGGAGAATGGACGTGTCAGGGCGGCGCGTTTTTTTGACATCGCGCGCGCTTTTGTGCTTGACACGATAGAAATCTCACCCATAATCTACATCTGGTATGAGGGTGGATGGCTCAGCCCACCTGTTGTGACGGCCAAGCGGACCGTCGGAGGTTGAGCCGCACAACCATAGGAGAGAAACCACATGGCGAAGAAAGCTGCCAAGGGCGCAAAGAAGAAGGCCGCGAAGAAGCGGTAGTTCTTCCGAAGGCTTTAGGGGTGCTCGTTGGAGCACCCCATTTTTTTGCCTTCCAGACGAAGCATTGAGAGTTGCTGCTGTCTCTCACGTTGCGCGCGGCGCACGGGGAGCTAGCCCACGAAGCGAGAGGTCGCTGACACCCGGGCCGACGTGCCAGGCGGCAGAGTGCGCCGGGGCGTGCGGCACGACACTCGCGTAATCCACACCAGCGAAGGGAGGGATTCACATGGCAAAGAAAGCAGCCAAGGGCGCAAAGAAGAAGGCGGCGAAGAAGCGGTAACTGCCGTCTCGCCTATGAAGAAGAAAAGGGCGCCTCACGGCGCCCTTTTTTATTGTGGCGTGATGCCGTCCCAGATCCGGATACGCCGGATGACGTCCCACGGTTCAATCCGATCAACCACGTCCATCCCACTGACGACGTGACCGAACGCGGTGTAGCGTGCGTCAAGGTGAGGCTGCGGCGACTGCGTGATGAAGAACTGGCTGCCTCCCGTGTCCTTCCAGTCGAGCGCCATGCCGACCGTGCCGCGCAGGTAGGGGCGCTCGTTGAGTTCGTCGCGGATGCTGTAGCCGGGACCACCTTCTCCGTCGCCGCGCGGGTCGCCGGCCTGCACCACGAAATCGGATACGACTCGGTGAATGGCGTTGCCGTCGTAGAAACCGCGCCGCGCCAGCGCCATGAAGTTCCCCACCGTCAGGGGCGCATCCAGAATCGCCAGTTCGATCTCAATCGTGCCGCGGTCGGTCTCGATGTACGCATGGGGCGAGAAGCGTGGGCTGACGAGTGTCCCCCACTCATCGGGCGTCACGGTGCGCCCGCCTGTGGCCGGTCTCGCCGGATCGGCAGTGGTCACGCCCTGCTCGCGCAGCAGGCTCGCGGCCCGGACACGAATCGCCCACTCGCGATCGCGCAGCGCCTCCTCAAGTGTCGGCCGTGCGGCCGCGGGGTCGATGCGGGCTGCGGCGGCCAGCGCCGCCGCCCGCGCCACATACGTGTTCTCGGCTGGAAATCCGCGATAGGCATCCAGGAGCGCGGGCACCGCGCGGGCCACCTTCATCTCCGCCAGGCTGCCGGCCGCCGCCGCCCGGACCGCGATGTCGTCTGCCTTGAGCCGATCGAGCAGCGCTTGAACGGCACCCGGCGCTTTCGCGGCCGCTAGCACTGACGGGATCACCCGGTTGTCCGGATCCTGCAGCATCAGCATCAGCCGCGGCAGGCCCATCTCCGGTGGAATCGTCCCGAGCGCCATCGCCTGCGCCACGCGCACGGTCCAGTCGCGGTCCGCATCGAGGCCTGAGAGCGTGGCGAGGAATGTGTCGGGGTTGAGCCGCGCGATCGCGCGCAACGCCAGACCACGGACCGGCGGCAACGGATCGACCAGCAGCTCGATAAATAGGTCGAGTTGGTCGACGCCTGCGACGCGGCCGAACGCGGCCAGCGCCTCGAGGCGAAGGGTGATATCTGCCGTGGTCTCGAGAAACACCTTCCGAAGTACAGGGGCTGCCGCCGTATCGCCCATGGCAGCGAGTGCGCGTATCGCCTCGATGGTG
>CANJYC010000175.1 GCA_947478985.1 Acidobacteriota bacterium
CGGTGCCATCGACAACAAACAGCGGGAGGATGAGACAGTCCGCCGAGAGCCGAGTCTCGCGCACGAGGCCTCTGATGGCGTCGGTGCGCCGAAGCCGGCGGGGCCGGCGGGTGAGCGCCAGCTGCGAGGAAGTCGTTACTGCCATGCGCCTGATCTTGCCATAACCTCAGAGAGGGCCACGGCTAGGGCCGGCGTGACTTGAAGTGCGCCGCGACGGCGTCGACCAGTGCGGGCACCGTATAGGACGACGGTTGAATCGTCACGCGCAGGCCCAGTTGCACGACGGCGTCTGCGGTCAGCGGGCCGATGGTGGCGATGGCCGTGTGCGCGAGCAGATCGGCCGCCTGGTCCTGGCCGTACACCGTGGCGAAGTTGCGCACGGCAGAGGCGCTGGTGAAGGTCACCGCGTCAATCTGCCCATCGAGCAGCATGCGGTAGATGTCCGGATCGCCCTCGCGGCGGGTGTCCTCGAGGACGGTGCGGTAGGCGACAACGTCTGTGACCACGGCGCCCACCTCGCGCATGCGTTCCGCGATGACGTCTCGACCGATATCCGCGCGAGGCAGCAGGACGCGTGCCCCTTCAAGCGGCCCCTGCGCGGCGACCGCTGTCACGAGCGCCTCCGCTCTGAACTCCTGCGGAACCAGGTCCACCTTGATGCCGTAGCCGGCCAGCTTGTCAGCGGTCCCCGTGCCGACCGCGCACAGACGCGGTCCATGGAGCGCCCGGACGTCGCGATCGCCGCTGAGCAGCGCTGTCATGAACGCGTCGACGGCGTTCGCGCTGGTGAAGATGATCCAGTCGAACGTGTCGGCGTGCGCCACGGCGCGGCGAAGCGGCTGAAGGTCCTCAGGCGGCACGATCCTGATCATCGGCGCCTCGATCGGCTCGGCGCCGAGCGACACCAGGCGATCGACGAGCACACCGGCCTGTTCGCGCGGGCGGGTGACGAGAACGCGCCGGCCGAAGAGCGGACGCGCGTCGAACCATCGCATGTGCTCCCGGAAACCCACGACGCGGCCGACGACGAGAATGGCCGAACGCCGACGCGGGCTCGCGTGCACCTGCTCGATGAGTTCGGCCAGCGTGCCGCTCAGGGTTTCCTGCGTGGGCAGCGTTCCGTCATAGACGATGATCGCCGTCCCGTCGGCCGGCCAGCCGCCGGTCTTCAGCGACTCGAGCATGCGCGGCAGCTGCTGCGCGCTGGCATAGCAGACGACAGTGCCGCCGAGGCGCGTGAGCGCGGCCCAGTCGACGTCGGGAAATTCGCGGTTGTCGTCTTCGTTGCCGCGGACGAGCGTGATGGTGTCGCCACCGCCCGGGTACGACACCGGCACACCGGCGTAGGCCGGTACCGCGATGCCGCCGGGAATACCCGGGACCACCTCGAACGGAATGCCCTGCTCATGCAGGAACAGCGCTTCCTCTCCGCCGCAGTCGAACACGAACGGGTCGCCACGTCGGAGGCGCACCACCAGCTTGTGTTCCCGCGCTTTCTCGGCGAGCAGGTAGCTGATCGCTTCCTGGGCCATCGCCCGCGATGACGACGGGGTGCCGACGTCGATCAGTTCCGCATCCGGCCGCGCATGTGCCAGCAGCCGGCGCGACACCTGCGAGTCGTAGACCACGACGTCTGCCAGCCGCAGGCACTCGACGGCGTGCACGGTAATGAGCCCGGGATCACCCGGTCCCGCGCCGACGATGTAGACCGCTGGTCGCGTCATGTACGGAGCCCTTCTGCTGCCACCTGGACGCGCTGGACGTCGGCAAGAATGGCGCCGGCACCCCGTGTGAGGAGCTGTTCGGCGACCGCCATGCCGATCGCCTGCGCATCAGCCGCGCTGCCGTGCGCGTCCGCGCGGGCGTCCTTTGCCCCGTCGACGGAGATGACGATGGCCGTGAGGCTCAGCGTCGTGCCCTCGTGGACGGCATGCGCGCCAATCGGCATCTGACATCCGCCGCCGAGCCGCGTGACGACTGCCCGCTCCGCCAGGAGGGCGGCGGCCGCCGTCACGTCGTTAATCAACGCCACCGCGCCGAGCGCGCGTGCATCGGTCGAGCGCGCCTCCACGGCGATGATGCCCTGCCCTGGCGCGGGGACACAGGCGGTGACAGGAATCGAGGCGGTGATGCGGTCGCCGCGTTCGAGCCGTATCAGGCCGGCGGATGCCAGGACGATGGCGTCGTAGGTATCTCCCTCGTCCAGCTTCCGCAGCCGGGTGTCGAGGTTGCCCCGGACCGGCAGGAACTGCGCCCCCGGAAACAGCCGCGTGAGCTGAGCGCTCCGCCGCACGCTACTCGTGCCGATGCGCGGGGCGCGTCCGAGATGTGCCAGCACGGCGTCGAGCGAGCGGGCGCCTTCGTAGGTACGCGGCAGCACCACAGCGTCACGCGCGTCCTCGCGCGGCAGCACGGCGCCAATCCGCAGGCCGGCCGGCTGTTCGGCCGGCATGTCCTTGCTGCTGTGCACGGCGATATCGATCGTGCCGCTGATGAGCGCGTCTTCGATCTCCTTCACGAAGAGGCGCTTGCCACCCACCTCCGAGAGCGCGGCGTCCGCCAGGCGATCGCCGGCTGTCGTGATGATGACGATCTCGCAGGTGACACCCGATCGCTCCTGCAGGAGCCTGGCGACCGTGTGGGCTTGATAGAGAGCGAGCGGGCTGCCCCGCGTGCCGAGCTTGAGAATGTCCATTTAGGTATGACGGCGCTGCGTTCTGTTGGTGGGCGCTTTTTCCCGACCGGCATCGGGCGCATCGTCGTCGCGGAGACGGAAGATCCGGTTCACCGCCTCGGTATAGGCGACCTGCGTTTCCTCGTCGGGGAGCGCCTTGAGCTGTTCGGTCGGCTCGAGGAGCAGCTTCTCGACGATCAGCCGCGTCACCTCGTCGACGCGCGCCCGTGCCTCTGGCGGGAGCCCCGCGAGCTTGCTGTCGAGGCGCTGCAGTTCCGAGCGCCGGATGGCTTCGAAGCGCTGGCGCAGCGCGACGACGGTCGGGATGCTGGCGCGCGATCGCTGCCATGTCGTGAACCGCGCCAGCTCCTCGGAGACGATGGCCTCGGCGTGCGCGATCTCGGCGCCGCGGCGGGAGAGGTTCTCCGCGACGATGCTCTGCAGGTCGTCGACGTTGTAAAGGAAGACCTGCTCGATGTCGCCGACGGCACTCTCGACATCGCGCGGCACGGCAATGTCGATGATGAACAGCGGATCCTGCCGGCGTCGACCGGTGACCGATTCAATCTGTGCACGCGTCAAAATCGGGCGCGGCGCCCCGGTGGCCGTGACAACGATGTCGGCGCGCGCCAGCGCGGGCATCATGTCCTCCCACGGAACCGCGTGCCCCTGCACGGCCTGGGCGAGCGTTTCGGCGTGCGCCATGGTCCGGCTGGTGATCGCGATCTCGGCCACTCCCTGCGATCGCAGGTGCTGCGCGGTGAGCGTGCTCGTCTCGCCCGCACCGATCACAAGCACGCGGCGACCGTCGAGGCGGCCGAAGATCTTCCGCGCGAGGGCCACGGCTGCGTAGCTCACGGATACCGCACCCTCGCCGAGCCCGGTTTCCGCACGCACGCGTTTGCCGACGCCGAACGCCCAGTCGAACACCTTGCCGAGGAGCGGGCCCGTGCAGTGGCGCTGCGCCGCCACCTGAAAGGCATCCTTCACCTGGCCGAGAATCTGCGGCTCGCCGACGACCAGCGAGTCAAGCCCGGCCGACACGCGGAACAGATGCCGCGCGGCTTCGGCGTCGTCGTAGACGAACATGTGCGGGAGAAAGGCTTCGCGCGGCAGGTGGTGGTAATCGCTCAGAAAGTCGACGAGTTCACCTCGGGCCTGCTCCGGGTTGCTGCTGGCGACGTAGATCTCGGAACGGTTGCACGTGGAGAGCACGACCGATTCGGCGGTCGAGGTCCGTGCCGCCAGCGCTTCCACCGCGCTGCCGAGGTCGCGGCTCGAAAAATCGAGCTGCTCCCGCACATTCACGGGCGCCGTCCGGTGGCTCACGCCAAGGAGGAAGAGATGCACGGGTCAGTTAAATGTGTGGCTCGTGCTGACGAAGTAGCTGATCGGCACGAAGTTCAGGAGCACCATGGCGAAACCGAGCGCCGACAGCCACGCTGCCTTGCGCCCCGTCCACCCCATCGTCCGCCGCGAGAGCACGGCAAACGAATAGACCACCCACGTCAGCAGGGCGATAAGAATCTTCGGATCAACGAGCACCATCGCCTGCAGGTTCGGATTCTGCGGCGCCATCTCGCGCGCCTGCCCGGTCCAGAAGGCCCCGACCACAACGCCCACGGTGAGGAAGATCCATCCGACCGTCACCGCCCGTGCGTTCATGACGTCGAGCGTCTGCAGGGAGGGCAGCCGTGTGTAGAAGTACCCCAGGTGCTTCTTCTTGATCTCCTTGAACTGCAGCACGTAGGTCAGTCCGAGCACCCCTGCGAGGGCGAAGCTCGCATAGGCAAACAGCAGCGACGCGACGTGAACCCAGAACCACGGGCTGTTGAGCACCGGGTCCTCGCGCTCAACACCCGGGTAGAGCACGGGAATCAGCTGCAGGACCACGACGATCGGCAGGATGAAGACGCCCATGGCGCGCTCGTCGGTGGTCAGCTCTAGATACAGATAGGACAGCGTCAGCAGCCAGACGAACGTCGAAATGGCGCGCGAAGGATTGGCGAACGGGACGCTTCGCACCTCCATCGTCTGCATGCCGATCACGAACGTATGGGTGAGCGCCGCAAAGAGCAGGAGCGACGTTGCGGCACGTCCCATGGCCGGCTCGCGGCGACCGAAGTGCAGCGCGTAGGCGATGGCTGCCGCAGCGTAGAGGAGGAAAGGAAGAATATTCACCGTGCAGGTGCGTAATAGCCCCGCTTGGTGCGGGGGGTGAGATTCGGTTTGAGTACCTGCACGACGAGGTTCCGCCAGGAGCCGTCACGCCGCTGATTCTTCGAGGTGTAGCCGAGGGTGTACTGGCTGGCGAGCTCGTCCGCGATCTGCCCATAG
>CANJYC010000176.1 GCA_947478985.1 Acidobacteriota bacterium
CGCATCGTCCCGTCGCCGTATGCTTCGGCAAGGTCCGCCAGCACGCGCATCTGTCCCGCACTGAAGTCACCGAGCGGAAGTCGCACCGTCACGTGGCAATAGCCCGCCTGCTTCTGCAGTCCGACATTGCTCTTCATCCAGCGCAGGTACGTGTCCGGCAGTGGCGCCAGCTTCACCGTGCCAGGCAGGATGCCCGGTCCTTTGAGCGGCGTCACGGCCCTCGCCGCCACGGTCTGCAGCGAAGGCGCATCGGCGCCGGCCCAGTCGGGCGCGGTCTCGTCCGGCACCGTCGAAGGGTCCATCGCCAGCCTGCGAGCACCGCCCTCGGCGCGCACCCCGGCGAGCGCCTCATCGTAGTGAGCCTTCCAGGTATCCCAGCCCAGCGCCTTGATCAGGAACTTCATCCGGTTCCGCTGCCGGTGCTTGTAGTCACCCAGGCGGTGGTAGACACGGACAATCGCTTCGGCGACCTCGAAGATCTGGTCCGCCGGCAGGAACTCGTACAGCAGCATGCCGGACACAGGCATGATCGAGGTGCCACCGCCGATGGTGAGGCGGAACCCACGTGTGCCGTTGACGATTCGGGCGAAGAATCCAAGGTCGTGGATGGACGCCAGTGCGTGATCCTGTGGGCAGCCCTCAAACGCGATCTTGAACTTCCGCGGCAGGCGATCGGCCAGCGGATGACGCAGGAAGTAGCGCGTCATCGCCTCGGCATACGGCGTGACATCAAATATCTCGTCGTGAGCGACGCCGGCATAGGGGCACGAGGTGATGTTGCGCACCGAATTACCGCACGCCTCGCGAGTGGTCAGGCCGGTCTCGCCCAGTTCCCGCATTGAACGCTCGGCATCGGCCAGCGCAACGAAGTGGAACTGAACGTTCTGACGCGTGGTGACATGCCCGAACCCGCGCGAGTACCTCGCACCGACATCGGCAAGGGCACGCATCTGCGCGCCCGTCACGATCCCTTGCGGAATCTTGATCCGCATCATCTGCGTGTTGTCCTGCCGCTGCCCGTAGGTCCCGCGCAGGAGCCGGAACTTGCGCCAGTCATCGGCGGACATCTCGCCACTCTCGAACTTGGCGAGTTTGTCGACGAACTCGTCGATGTCGCGTTCGTCGGCGAATGACAGGCGCGCACGCCCGAACGTCGTGTCATCGATTGCGGCCATAACTCCTCACCTCGTTGTTCGCATCTGTGCGGCCAGCGTCGGCCACTTCCAGCGCGTGTCGAATACTCACTACATCGCCGACGATTAGCACACCGGCCAATCCCGGCGGTGGCACTGCGGAACGCACCTCAGACAGCAGCCCGGTCCACGTCCACGCCTCGGGCCTTGAGGCGGCGCACAGGATGGCCGCGGGCGTTGCCGGCCGCCATCCGTGCGTCATCAGCGCCGACGCCAATTCTCCGCGCGTGCCGACACCCATCATGAAGACGATCGACATGCTGTGTGGCTGAACGGCCCCGAGCGTCGCATCAACGGCCTCCATGGTGTGCCCGGCCAGCACCAGAAACGCGGAGGCGACACCGCGATGCGTCACCGGAATCCCCGCCAGTTCCGCTGCGGCTATGGCACTGGAGACACCGGGCACCACTTCGCACGGAATTCCTGCCTGCGCCAGCGCCAGCGCTTCCTCGGCGCCCCGACCGAACACGAACGGGTCGCCGCCCTTCAGGCGAACCACCCGCTTGCCTTGCTTCGCCGCGCGAATCATCAGCCTGTTGATCGTCGCCTGCGGGACGCTATCCCGCCGAGCCCGCTTCCCGACCGAGAAACACTGCGCCTTCGTCACCCGGCGCAACGCGTCCACGTCCACGAGCGCGTCGTACAGCACCAGATCCGCTGCTTCGACGCGGCGCAGCGCGCGAAGGGTCCACAGTTCGGGATCGCCCGGGCCGGCGCCGACAAGTGAGACCGCGCCTGCCATCAATGTTTCTCGGGGCCGGAAGGCATCGGCCGGTCTTCGTACAGCTTGTTCAGGCGGTCCAGCAGCAACGGCCGTCGCCGCTCCATCGGCACTCCGTGTTCCCGCCAGTCCCGGCGCGCGCTGTCAGCAGCCCTCATCCACTCGTCGAGCTCAACGGGGAGCCAGTTGTCGAGGGCCTCCCGCAGCAGTCCGGCCAGGGCTGGGGCGCGTCCGTCGGTCGAAATCGCGACCGTCACACCGTCGCGCCGCACGATGCTGCCCATGTACGCCGTGGCATGCGCGGGATCGTCCACGGCATTGACGAATACGCGACGAGCCTCAGCCGCCAGCCCGACCTGCCGGTTCACGTCGGGGGGCGCCGCCGCCACGACAAGCCACGCGCCATCGAGGTCCGCATCCGCGAATGCGCGGCGCACGATCGTCACGGCTCGGTGCTCGATCTCCGGCCGCACCTCGGGGGCAATCACGGTCACCACCGCTCCTGCCGTCAACAACGCGTCGAGCTTCGAGGCGGCCACCGGCCCCGCGCCGACAACCACCACGCGCCGGCCGCGGAGGGCGAGAAACAGCGGCAGCATGTGCTGCTATTTTGCCGCCCCGACGGCCGCGTTCAGGTGCGAGCCAATCGCCTTCTCAAAGTCCGCGAAGCTGCGTCCGATCTGGGTCGGCTTGGCCACGCGGTCCATCATCACCTCGGCAGTCTTGTAGCCGTTGCCGGTGATGCAGATGACCACCGACTCATTCGGCTTGATGACACCGCGTTTGATGAGCGCTCTGGTCGCGGCCAGCGTGGTGCCGCCTGCCGGCTCAGTGAAGATGCCTTCGGTGCGCGCCAGCAACTGTACGGCGTCGAGGATCTCGTCGTCGCTCACCATCGCGCCGCTGCCGCCTGTTTCCTTGACCACCTTCACGACCTGGAACCCATCGGCCGGGTTGCCGATGGCCAGCGACTTCGCAATCGTATTCGGCTTCACCGGCTCTGGGAACTCGAGCCCGGCCTCAAGGGCGCGGATGACCGGCGCCGACCCTTCGGGCTGGGCGGCATGAATCTTCGGCAGCACGCCGTCGACCAGGCCAATCTCCTTGAACTCGCGGAGGCCCTTGTAGATCCGCGGCATCAGCGTCCCGCCGGCAACCGGCGACACGATGTGATCGGGGAAGCGCCACCCGAGCTGCTCCGCAATCTCAAAGCCCATCGTCTTGGCGCCCTCGGCGTAGTAACTGCGGAGGTTGATGTTGGCGAATCCCCACCCGTACCGATCGGCGATCTGCGTGCAGAGACGGTTCACGTCGTCATAGTTGCCGGCCACGGCCACGACGTGTGGGTTGTAGATCGACGCCCCGAGCACCTTGTTCGGTTCGAGATCATTGGGAATGAAGACGTAGCACGGCAGACCCAGCCGCGCTGCATGTGCAGCCACGCTCCCCGCCAGGTTGCCAGTCGACGCGCAGCCGAACACCGGGAAGCCCAATTCCACGGCGCGCGTAGCCGCAATCGAGACCACGCGATCCTTGTACGAGAAGGTCGGATGGTTGACCGAGTCGTCCTTGAGATACAGCTCGGTGATGCCCAGTTCCTTGGCCAGCCGCGTTGCGCGCACGAGTGGTGTGTAGCCGGAGTTGAACCCGGTCTTGGGCTCCTCCACCGGCAGCAGTTCGAGATAGCGCCAGAGATTGCGCGGACGCGATTCGATGAGGCTCCTGGTCATGACGCTGCGGACGGCGCCGTAGTCGTAGGAGACCTCGAGCGGCCCGAGGCAGGCGCTGCACACCCAGAGCGCCTCTGGGGGATAGGCAGCCCCGCACAGATGACAGTTCAGCCCGGTCACGAATTTCATACGCTTCTCCCGACGGCAACGATGGCGTCGCTCTGGAGCGACCCCGATGGGTGAACGGCGAGGGTGCGAACGGTGACCGGCACGCCGGCGCGCTCGCATGTCGACTCAAGCAGCCGCTCGACACGTGGCAGATTGCGATGCGCCAGCACCGCGACAGTGGGACCCGCGCCGGAGAGGAACGCGCCGAGCACGTCCGCATCGTCCAGCGCCAGCACTGCGGTCAGGTGCGGCACGAGCGCCGCGCGCGCGGGCTGATGCCACCGATCGGCCACCGCTTCGCGCAACGCTCCGTAGTCCCGCGACTGCAGCGCGTGGACCAGCGCGAGCACACGCTGCAGATTGAACACGGCGTCCTGGCGCGTAATCGCAGGCGCGAGCGCCGCGCGCGCTTTGGCCGTCGACAACCCCATGCTCGGTGTGGCCGTGACGATGTGGAGTTCGTCGGGCCACTGCCAGGCAAGCACCAGCGGGTCAAGGCCGTCCCTGTCGACGACGGACGTCAACCCGCCGTGAAGAGCTGGCGCCGCATTGTCGGCGTGCCCCTCGATGGCCGCGGCGACGCCGAGCATCACACCGGGATCGACGGGACCGGATACACGGGCGAAAACCCGAATGGCGGCGACTGTCGCCGCAGCGCTGCTGCCGAGTCCGGCCGCCATCGGAATGTCGCTCTCAACCTCGACCAGCACGGTGGGTGTCCGCCGTCCTGTCCGCTCAACCATGGCCTGGAACGCCCGTTCCACGGCATTGCGTCCAGAAACGGGTGGCGTACTGCGCACCACCTCGAGACGGCTGCCGCCGTCCTCGCGGACCTCGATGATGCGGACCCGGAGGTAGAGCTGCACGGCGAGGCCAAGCGTGTCGAATCCGCCGCCGAGATTGGCGGTCGATCCAGGCACCACGATCTGCTCTCCGGCGATCATGCTGATGGTCTTAAGTGACACGAAACAAGAAAGATATCACGATTCATCGGTCCACAACATCGGCAGTGCGAGGGGCAGTTCCGCGTGGAAATCAGCCTCCCCGATCTCCCGCAGCGCGGCCTGGAGCGCGGCCTCCTCGCACGCCTCAACCGTGATGACAAACGGCAGCGCTTCCTTGGCGAAACCAGGCTCCTGAAGCACGGCATCCAGGTTGATGCCCTGACCCGCCAGTGAGGTCGCAATGGAGGCCAGAATCCCTGGAGCGTCCTGAACGACAAATCGCAGGTAATACGGGCGGGCGGGCGCCGGTGCCAC
>CANJYC010000177.1 GCA_947478985.1 Acidobacteriota bacterium
GAGGTCGCGCCCAGTGCCGCGATGTCCGCAGCGGAATAGGTCGCTATCGACGCGGTCGTGTTCGCACGCGTGTCTCCTGCCCGCGACGCCGTGACAATCAGCCGGTCACCGAACGCCGCGACGCGCAGTGTCAGGTTGTGCGTGGACCCGGCAGCTGCTGTGGTTGTTTCCTCTGCGAACCCCTGCAGGCGTGCGCGCAGCGTCACGGTCTGGCCAGCCGGCACACTCACGAGGTAACGGCCGTCGGCACCCGTCGTGGCACTGGCCAGGATCCTATTGCCGGCCACGGCATCAACCGTCGCTCCTGGCACGACGGCACCAGAGACATCCGTGATGGTTCCCGTGACGGCACCGCGCTGTTGTGCGGCGGCCGGGATGATGGCGATACAGAGCAGGAGCAACGCCGTACATGGAAGTGCAGATACGAAACTGAGGGAAATGGCAGTACGGGACGTCATGTGTCCTCCGCGGCGTCTCTCGCGCCGGTGCCTGATGGCACAGAAGGGACAAAGCTCCGGAGCAGGTTTCCTGACTCGCCGTTCGCAGCGCGAACGACTTACAGTGGCGGGACCGCGTGGGCTTCGCACCCACTTCCCCTGAACACCCGGGCGGTGTCGGTTGAGCGGGAAGTATACCGCGCGTGCGTCGTGCAGCCGCAACCCCCGGCAGACGCGCAAAGGAATTCGTCATACTGCGTGCATGTCGAGGCGGATCCGCAGAGCACTGTTTCACGTCCACCGCTGGCTCGGCGTCGGGGCGGCGCTCTACGTGCTCCTGATCGGCCTGACTGGCGCCGCCGTGGTCTTCCGGCCGGAGATGCAGCGCGCTGCATACCCCGCGTTCTTCGCGCCGGACCGCAGCGCATCCGAGCAGACAGCGGATGTGCGAGCCGTGCTGTCCGAATTGAAGTCGCGCTACCCGGGCTACAACCTCGCCGGAATCGACTGGCCCACCTATCGCCGCGATAGCTTCCTTGCTTACCTCAGCAGCGGGAATGCCTTCCGGACGGTCTTCTTGCACCCCGTGTCCGGGGAAGTCATCGGCGAGTTGCCCTACGACAGGATCCGCTGGCTCCAGGACCTGCACATCGAACTGCTGGGCGGGCGCACTGGGCGCCGCCTCAACGGCATCGGCGCAATGGCACTGATGCTGATGTGCCTGAGCGGCCTCGTCCTCTGGTGGCCTGGGCTTCCACGCTGGCGCTCATCCCTGTGGGTCTCGCGTGGGCGCGGATGGACTCGCGCCAATCGAGACCTGCACGGTGCGGTGGGCTTCTGGATCTCGGCCCTGCTCCTCGTGTGGAGCACGACTGGCGTTTCCTTCACCGCTCCGCAGCTATTTCGATCGGCCGTCAATGCCGTCCTGCCCGTCACGGTCATCACCTCGCCGACGTCTCGACCTGCCACCACGAGCGCGACCGGACTCGAGGCGGAGGCATTCATCGCGCGTGCCCGCCGCGACGTGCCCGGCGCGCAGCTGGCGCGCCTCGTGTGGCCGTCCACCGAACGCGCAGCGGTGCTCGTGGTGATGGCGCGCAGGGTTCACGGCGACGCCGACACCAGCGACGAAGTGCTCCTCTGGTTCGATCGCTACACGGGCGAGCGGCTGCAGATTCGCGACCAGCGGTTGCGCTCGTCCGGCGATGCGGTGATGGCGTGGATCGAGCCGCTGCATGCCGGCTCGTTCGGCGGCTGGCCCGTCAAGGTCCTGTGGTCCGCCTGCGGACTGGGGCTCCCGCTGCTCGTGGTCAGCGGTCTGATCATGCGGGGACGGACTATGGGCAGGCTTCGCCCGTAGGATTCACCGCGGAAATCTCGATGTGCGGCAGGTTCTCGACCGGGCCATCCGGCGCCATGTTGGGCGGAGCCGAGGCCGTGCCGACAATCTGCACCACTCGGCCGAGTTCGGTCGCGAGCCCCCGCTCCAGCGCGCCGCTGAGCGTGTAGTTACGTGTGGCCGGGCGCACGCGCCCGGTGTCCTCGACTGGACGGCCGGAGATCAGATCGCCAGGGCGACCGCGACGTCCACCGGTGCCGTCCACCCTCGACGGCGTCGCCTTGGCAAGGATGTACTCGAGGGACCCTGGCCCGCTATCCGGCATCCCGCCGCCGTCACGCATCACCTGATACTGCGACTCGCGCATGACGCACCCGGTCACCGTGACCTCGTTATTAATCCGCACCGCCGGCCGGTCGCCACCCGTTGCCCCCGGCGCCCCCTGCGCGGACACCCCTGGCGCGACACAGAGCAGCACGATCGAACCCAGCAACATCAACTTGCGCATGGCGTCTCCTGAACTCTCTCGAAAGGAACTTCTCCACTATGCTATCGGCGAATGCGCATGTGGGCTCCAACGACCGTCGCAAACGCCATCCTAGCTGACGCCGACGCCAACCGCACATCGCGGCACCCGGGACGTTTGCGCGCATGACGCTCGCCTGGCTGTCGCTCACATCGCTCGTGCTCGCCATCCTGGTGAGTTGCTTCACGAGGCTGAACGTCGGCGTCCTGTCGCTCGCCCTGGCCTGGCTGGTCGGCGTCTACATCGGCGGCATGAGCCTCAATGACGTGCTGGCCGGCTTCCCCGTCCAGCTCTTCCTGACGCTCGCCGGGGTGACACTCCTCTTTTCCCAGGCACAGCTGAACGGCACACTCGACAAACTGGCACGCCGCGCCGCCGCGCTCTGCGGCGGCAACGTCGGGCTGATCCCGGTGATGTTCTTCATCCTGGCCGCGGTCATTGCCACGCTCGGCCCGGGCAATGTCGCCACGGCCGCCATGCTGGCACCGATGGCCATGCCGATGGCCACGCGCGCCGGCATCCCCGTGTTTCTCATGGCGATCATGGTGGGCAACGGCGCCCAAGCCGGCGGACTCTCGCCGTTTGCCCCGACCGGCATCATCGTCAACGGGGCCCTCGCGCATATCGGACTCGGCGGCCATGAGTGGTACTGGTACTGGACGGTGATGGCGGCGCATGTGGTCGTCGGATTCGGCGGCTATCTGATCTTCGGCGGCTGGCGACTGTTCAGCCGTCGATACGAAGCGGCCGCGGAGGTCGACGCCCCCGCGTCGCGCTTCGATCGCGCCAACTGGATCACGATTGCCGGGATCCTGGGGGTCATGGCGGCCGTCCTCTTCGTCAAGGCCAATATCGGCATGGCGGCCTTCGTCGCGGCGGTCGTGCTCGCCGTGCTCAAGGTGGCGGACCACGAACAGGCGATCAAGCGGATGCCGTGGCAGGTCATCGTGATGGTGAGCGGGGTTACCGTCCTCATCTCGATGCTGGAAAAGACCGGCGGACTCGACCTGTTCACCGGTCTGCTCGCGAGCATCGCGACCCGCAACTCGCTCACCGCTGTGATCGCGTTCGTCACAGGCACCATCTCGGTCTACAGCAGCACGTCTGGTGTGGTCCTGCCTGCGTTTCTCCCGATGATTCCAGGCCTCATTGCCAGGGTCGGGGGCGGCAGTCCGCTCGCGCTGGCGGCGACGATGAACATCGCCGGTCATCTGGTCGACATGTCGCCGCTGTCGACAGTCGGAGCCGTCACGATTGCCGGCGTACCAGACGGCCACGACGTGAAGCCGCTCTATAACAAGCTGCTGGCGTGGGGGCTGTCGATGACCGTCGTCGGCGCGATCGGGTGCTGGGTGTTCTTTCGGTAACTGGCGGCACGCCTGTCACCAGTGCGGCGTTGTTCCAGACGCCGCGATTCGATAAGCTCAGAGACTATGCCCTTCGTTATCACCGACCCCTGTATCGACACCAAGGACACCGCGTGCGTTGACGTCTGCCCGGTGGACTGCATCCACCCGCGCAAGGACGAAGCGGAGTTCGCGACGGCGACGATGCTCTATATCCACCCGGAAGAGTGCATCGACTGCGGCGCGTGCGTCCCGGCCTGCCCTGTCTCCGCCATCTACGACAGCCTTGAATCGACGCCAGTCAGCCAGAAGGCGCTCGCCGAGGCCAATGCCGCTTTCAGGGGAGGCGAGCCCGCAGCCGTGGCGCGCGCCGAGGCGCTGGTCGCCGCGCATCGCGTGGCGCAGCCGAAGCTTATGGCGCTCCCCGCAGCAGAACGTGCGGCGGCTCACGCCAAGAGCTAGCCCTCTATCCGTCACTTTCTCCCCGACAGAGCCGACATCGCACCCTGCTGAGGGCGTGGATGTCGGCCATTCTCTCCCCATGCCGGCAAGCCGTTACGTCCGTAGAGTCACATGGCCATAATGTGACTCTAGACGACACTTCCTACATGTACGACCGCGATCGGCGCAGGCTGGCCGGTCAGGTTACCGGATCCCTATGTCGTGATCCCGTCCATCGTAAAGAGGCCAAAATACGCACAGATCAGTAGCATCCCGTCAGAATCCTCGCTCGTCCCTGAGACATTAGGGCGGCAGGCCGACACCCATCCCTTCTAACTTGTTGTCAGTTCGTGTCGTCTGGCTTGGCCCGTACGTTGCCCTCCTGACGACCAGATGACCAGACGCTCGATCACCTGCGCCTTTGCACTCCTCACGCTGCTTCTCTCGGCTTCCGGCACCTACGCCAAGCCAGCCAACACCCGCAAGCCGGACCACGAGGGCTACACCCGCCGGGGCGGCAAGGCCGACAAGGCGGTCAGCGACGAGGTCGCGACCGGCAAGAAGACGAAGTTGAAGGTGATCATCACCTTCGCGGACGGCGTGACCGTACGGGACATGCTGCGGGACAAAGCGTTCCGGGATCTGGCCGATGGACACAAGATGCGGCGCCGGTTCCGCGGGATGACGGGATTCTCCGCCGAGATGACCCCTGCCCAAATCGATCGGTGGTTGAAGCGCAAGGACATCAAGAGCATTGCGATCGACGACAAGGTCCGGACCAGCCAGGTGCCGGACGGCACACCGCTGCCCGACCCGGAAAATCCCTATGCCACCTCGGCCGACTATGACGGGCAGGCGCTGCGCGCCACGCTCGGCCTCCAGCCGACCGATGTGGGCCGCGGCGTCGGC
>CANJYC010000178.1 GCA_947478985.1 Acidobacteriota bacterium
AGTCCGATTCCGGTCGGGGGGCTGCCGATCTCGGTCTTTGCCGCCCCGTTCAAGGGCACCGCGCCCAATGCCTCGATCGCCCTGGCGATCGAAATGCGCGTCGACGGCTTCCGCTTTACCGACGCCAACGGGACGTTCAACGACCGCGCGGAGATGACCATCTCCGCCACCGACACCACTGGAAAGGTGCGCGCGAGCAGCGCCAATGCGTTCACGCTGACGCTCAAGCCGGAGACACTGGCGCGGGCGAAGGAGCGAGGGCTCCGTGTGGTGTCGCAGCTCGAGCTGCCGGCCGGCCGTTACCAACTCCGCATCGCGGTCGGTGAGGACGGCGGCCGCGCGGGAAGCGCGCTGTACGACCTCGAGGTGCCCGACTTCTCCAAGGCGCCGTTGTCGATGAGCGGGGTGGCGCTCACGTCAATCCTGTCGTCCCAGACGCCGACCGTGCTGCCGAAGAATCCGCTCGGCACCTTTCTCCCAGGGCCACCGGTCACGGTGCGTGAGTTCAGCCGAGAGGACGAGCTCGTGTTCTTTGCCGAGTTCTATGAGAACGTGCCCAACGCGCCGCCGCATCAGCTCGACATCACCACATCCCTTCGTGCGGATGGAGGGCGCGTCGTCCTGTCGAACACTGACCAGCGTTCGTCGACCGAGCTCCAGGGATCACAGGGAGGCTACGGCGTCACCGCGAGCCTCCCGCTCAAAGGCGTCGAGCCAGGCCTGTATGTCCTCCACGTCGAGGGGCGCACGCGGGTGGGGACGAGCGAAGCGACGACCGCGAGAGACATCCAGATTCGCGTGCGGTAGGGTCGCGCGGCGGCTCTGACAGGCTCCTGAAAGACAAAGCCCCGGCCTGCGTCACCGCAGGCCGGGGCTTTGTTGCGACGGAGTGGCGTGAACTAGAGCTTGGGCAGCAACTGCGCCTTGATGGCGCCGTTGGCGTGCGAGAAGCTGTACTGGTTCCGATCCATCTTCGGGTTGCGCGGCGTCTGGAGCGTCACCGTGGCGATCTCGCCAGGCTGCAGCGGCCTCGGCTGGCGGAACACGTCACCCGTGACCGGGTTGCCCCCCTTGTCGTACCAGAATTCTTCAACCTTGAGCCCGGCGATTGCGCCGGTGGCGAGGTTCTTCACCTGAATCGTGGTGATGACGTAATCCTTGCCATCGATCTTGCCGGCCTTGACCACAGGCTTGGTGTATCCGAGTGGCGCCTCGCCGCGCACCGGGGCGGTCATGCGCGGTCTCGGTGCGGCCTGACCGGCGGCCGCAGCCGGTGCCGTGCCTTGTCCGGCGGCCGCGCCCGCAACCAACAGGATGACGCCAGCCGTAGCCAGCATCGATTTCATATGACGGTTCATCGTTTCAGATCCTCCGACGGGCGCGGAACGTCCCATCAACTGACGCGATTATAAGCAGTTACATCTCGCCATTCCAGTCCTCCGGTTCCGGATTCGCGGATCGGAAGATCTCGAGATGCCACTTGCCCCCGCCCCACGGTTCAATCACGTCGGTCGCGACCACGTCGACCAGGATCTCCGCGAAGCTCCGGCCCTCGGGGTCGCCTTCCAGGTGATAGGCGGGCTCGTCCCACAGGAAATTCGGGTACAGCACCATGGTGAGGAAGAGATCGTAGCCGTCGTCCACGACGATGATCTGCCCGCAGGGGCGCTTGATCGTCGAGTGGTAGATCAGGTATTTCTCTGCGCTCTGCGCCCGGATATAGCGTTTGAGGGCGAATTCGCGGGCGACGATTTCTTCGACCGCGATCTTCTTTTCCCAGCAGTCGCGGCAGTAGCGTTCCTCGCCACGCGGTTCTGACACGTCCTTGGCGCCGCAGAGGGCGCACTTCGACTTGCCGACGTTCGACTTTCTGGGCATCGATCGGAATCCTATCTCACTGCCTACTGCCTACTGCCTACTGCCTACTGCTTAATACCCACTGATTTCAGCGCGGGCAGATAGACCTCGGATACGTATTCCTTGACCATCCGCCTGGCACTGAACTGGGGCAGGACGGTCCGGATTGACTGCTTCACGTAATGCAGCCACCGGCGGGGAATGCCGGCCGCATCCCGGTCGTAGAAGGTTGGCACCAACTGCTCCTCGAGCAGCCGGTACATCGCCTGTGCATCCGCCCAGTCCTGCGCGCCGTGATCGTTGGGGTCGACGCCCGTTCCCTCAATCAGCCAGCCGTTGTCGCCGGTGAATCCTTCGGCCCACCAGCCGTCGCCGATGGACATGTGAGGGGTGCCGTTGATGGCCGCCTTCATGCCGCTGGTGCCGCTGGCCTCGAGGGGCTTGCGCGGGTTGTTCATCCAGACATCGCACCCCTGCACGAGGAAGTGCGCGACGTGCAGGTCGTAGTCGTCCACGAAAGCGATGCGCCCGCCGAACTTCGGGTCGAGCGCGCGGTTGTAGATGTGTTGCAGATGATGTTTGCCGCCGTCGTCAGCCGGGTGTGCCTTGCCGGCGAAGACAAACTGCACGGGGCGTCCGCTGGCGTTGAGGATCCGGGCGAGGCGATCAGGGTCCGAGAAAATCAGCTCGGGACGCTTGTAGCCCGTGAACCGTCTCGCGAAGCCGATGGTGAGGGTGTTGTGGTCAAACATCGTGCCTGCAGCGACCACACGTGCCGCGGCGACCCCTTCCACCGTCCAGCGAGTCCGTGCCCGTTCCCGCACGAAGTTGAAGAGGAAGGCTCGCAGCGTTTGTCGCGCTGCCCAGAGTTCCTCATCCGGAATCTGCATGACCCGGTCGCACAGAGCCGGGTTGTCATGCTGGTCGATCCAGTCGGGCCCGAGATAGCGCTCCAATAGGCGACCGATCTCGGAGGACATCCACGTCGGGACGTGTACGCCGTTGGTGATGAACTTCACGGGCAGCTGATCGTGCGCGAGGCCGGGCCAGATGGGATGCCACATCTGTTTCGTCACCTCACCGTGGAGCTCGCTGACGCCGTTGACCGAGCCGGCTGTCCGCAGCGCCAGCGCGGTCATGTTGAACATCGATCCGCCGCCGTTGTCGTAGGCCCCGAGCGCCAGGAATCGCTCGCGGTGATCGCCGATGTCTCCCCACGCGCCGGCGAGGTGGGTCTCGACGAGCTGGAACGGGAACGCATCGTGCCCCGCGGCGACGGGCGTGTGGGTCGTGAACACCGTGGTGCGTCGCACCTCGTCGAGCGCGGCGTCGAAACTCGCGCCGGCTTCGCACAGATCGCGGATACGCTGGACGGCGACGAACGCCGCGTGCCCCTCATTCAGGTGATAGACGGACGGATGCACGCCCATCGCCTTGAGAACGCGGACGCCGCCGATGCCGAGGATGATTTCCTGCTGCACGCGCGTCTCGCGGTCGCCGCCGTACAGCCGGGCGGAGAGCTCGCGATCCCATGGCGCGTTTTCCTCGAGATCGGTGTCGAGTAGGTAGAGCGTCACGCGTCCAACACGGACGTGCCAGACCGTGACGAGTACCGTGCGGTTACCGAGCGGCACGGCGATGACACAGGGCTTGCCGTCCGGCGTCATCGCCGGTTCGATTGGGGCGTCGGTCCAGTTCAGCTTCTCGTAGGCCTCTTCCTGCCAGCCGTCGGCCGAGATCTTCTGGTGAAAGTAGCCCTGGGGATACATGAACCCGATGCCGATGAGCGGCACGCCGAGGTCGCTTGCCTCCTTGCAGTGATCTCCGGCCAGCACACCGAGGCCGCCGGCATAGATCGGCAGCGACTGGTGAAGCGCGAACTCGGCCGAGAAGTAGGCGATAGTTTTACCAGCGGCGTCAGGCGCTTCTCGGGCAAACCAGGTATGGCCCGCGGTGCGCGCGGCGTCGAACCGCACCAGCGTGGCGTCGTAGTTAGCCAGCCAGTCGGCATCGCCAAGCACGCGGGCCAGCGATTCGGCCGGGACCATCTGGAGCATCCGCACCGGGTTGTGCGCGGTGGATCGCCACAGCGTGTAGTCGAGGTGGCGGAAGACGTTGCGGGCGTCCAGATTCCAGCTCCACCAGATGTCGCCCGCGAGTTCGTCGAGTCGGTTGATACGTTCCGGAAGTTGAACCACGCAATACCTCACGGGATCGTAACACCCTTACTCCACCCGGCCGCGCTTACGTCACGCTGCGGCTCAACGCGGATGACGCGTCATGCTACGCTCTCGGCGCTGCGGATGGGCGGACGCCATCCGCCACTCATAAGGAGAACGTGCTATGGGCAGGGTATTTTCCGTCGTTGTCATCATGACGCTGGCCGTGCTGCCGGCGCTCGGTCAGGCGCCGGCGCAGGGGCAGGCCGGACGGCAGGGCGGGCCACCCCCGTTGCCAATGGGCTTCTTCATCACCAGCACCGGAAAGGCCGGCGGCAATCTCGGTGGTCTCGCCGGAGCGGACGCGCAGTGCCAGACCCTGGCGGCGGCCGTTGGAGCGGGCAACCGCACGTGGCGCGCCTATCTCAGCACGCAGGGCCCCAACGCGGTCAACGCCCGCGATCGCATCGGCAACGGCCCGTGGGCAAATGCACGCGGCGCCGTTGTGGCGCGCGACCTCGCGCACCTGCATGGCGACACAGTCGAACTGGCGCAGCTCGGGAATAACCTGAAGCGCGACACGGCGCTCAACGAAAAAGGGGAGATGGTCAATGGCTTCGGCGCGACACCCAATCAGCACGACATGCTGACGGGATCGACGCCCGCGGGGCGCGCGTTCACCGATGCCGCAGACCATACCTGCCAGAACTACACGAGCGAGGCAGACGGCGGCAGCGGCAGCGTGCAACTGGGACACCACGACCGCACCGGTGGTGGCAACACGTCGTGGAACTCCGCACACCCGAGCCGTGGCTGCAGTGCGCCGAACCTGGTCTCAACGGGCGGCGCTGGTTATTTCTACTGCTTCGCGGCGAACTAGTGAGTAGGAGTCAGTAGGCAGAGGGCAGTAGGCGGTGGAGCCAGCGGACCGTCCGCTGGCTCCACCCCCAACAGTCTAAAAATTCGCGGGGTGCGCGACCG
>CANJYC010000179.1 GCA_947478985.1 Acidobacteriota bacterium
CGCAACGCGAGACCACGGACCGGCGGCAACGGATCGACCAGCAGCTCGATGAACAGGTCGAGCTGGTCGACGCCTGCCACGCGGCCGAACGCGGCCAGCGCCTCGAGACGAAGGGTGATATCTGCCGTGGTCTCGAGAAACACCTTTCGGAGTACCGGGGCTGCCGCCGTATCGCCGATGGCAGCGAGTGCCCGAATCGCCTCGATGACGACAGCCGGGTGGGCGCGGCGCTCCTCAACCATCTGCCGCAACGGAGCCGCTCCGGCCTCCGCCTTGATGACGCCGAGTCCCCTGGCGGCGAACGCGGCGGTGTAGCGGCCCGGCGTCGGGAGCAGCGCAACGAGCGCCTGTGCTGCGCGTGGATCAGCTATCCGCTGCAGCGCAAACGCCACCGGCCACCAGTTGGAGATCGGCCTGCCTGCCGCGTCGAGCACCGTGGCGGCAATCGCATCGTAGGAGCCGAGCCGGACCAGCGCATAAAGTCCGATGCGTGCGGCCTCGACCGCTGGAGTCAGCGGATAGCCGAGGTCGTCCGGCGAGAGCCCCGCCAATGCTCCCGCTTTGACATGCACCTGTACCATCTCAGCGACCGCACCCGCATCCGCGCGTTCGCCGATATTGCCCAGCGCCTCCGCGGCGCGCCCTTGCACCATGGGCTCGTCATCCTTAAGCGCCAGCGTCAACGCCGGGCGTGCGGTGCGATCGCCGATCAAGCCCAGCGCGAAGGCCGCCATCTGCCGCACCTCGGGTTCCGGGTCCGACGCGAGCAACCCCGTGAGCGGCTCCACGCCGTCCGGCAAACCAACCCGCCCGATGGCGAGCGCAGCGCGACGGCGAACGCGAGCTTCGCTGTCCGTCAGCAGTCGCAACAAGTCAGACGGCGGGGGCGGCGCGACAACTGCGGGGCGGGTACTGGTGGCGGGGACGAGCACAATGGGGGGGGGCTGGTTCGCATCGCGAAGGATGCGCTGATCCTCCAGGCGCATCATCCAGCCCATCTTCTCGTCGAAGGAGACCACGGGGGGAGCCGTGGGGGCCAGGGGTACGGACGCGCACCCGGATGCCAGGCTCATCACCCAGAGCCCGAGGGCCAGACCCCAACGACGTTGCCCCATCGCCAAGAGCCGGATGATAGCATGCAGGCGCGGCCCTCTCCGGGCCGCACGCGACGAGATGTCTTTGCAATACATTGCCATCGAAGGCCCTATTGGTGCCGGGAAGACCTCGCTTGCCGAGCGCCTGGCGACGCGTCTCGACGCCACGGTCGCGTTGGAGGCACTCGAGAACCCCTTCCTCGCCGATTTCCATGCCGGACGTCCAGGGGCAGCGCTGCAGGCGCAGTTATTTTTCCTCTTGAACCGCCACCGCCAGCAGATGGCCCTGCGGCAGGCGGACCTGTTCGCACAGGCGACCGTCTGTGACTACCTCTTCGACAAGGACAAGATCTTCGCCTACCTGAACCTCGACGACAACGAGCTGTTCATCTACCAGCGCCTCTACGATCTGCTGGCCAAGGACATCGTCCCCCCGGACCTTGTCGTGTATCTGCAGGCGCCCACGGATGTCCTGCTATCGCGCCTGCGCCGCCGTGCCGCGGAACCCGATCGCGAAGAGACCCCGGTTCCAGGCGCCGACTACATTCGCGAGCTCAACGAGGCCTATCAGCATTTCTTCTTTCATTACACGGCCACGCCGCTCCTGGTCGTCGAAACGTCCGAGATCGATCTCGCCACCAGCGACGACGCGCTCGACGATCTCGTCCGGCAGATCAGGACCATGAACCGGGGCACGCGCTACTACGTGCCGCGGAAGTAGCTCGTGCTAAGGTAACGGCTGTGGCGTGGTTCAAAAAGGCCAGGAAGCCGATCGCGTCTGCCACGGTCGACAACCCGAGCCGAGTACCGGAAGGGCTCTGGGTCAAGTGCACCGGGTGCGCCCAGACTCTCTACAACAAGGACCTCGAGAGCAATCTCAGCGTCTGTCCGAAATGCGGCTTTCACTTCAAGATTGGCGCGGCTGATCGCCTTCGGGCGCTGCTCGATGACAGCGAGTGGGTCGAGCATTTTTCGGAACTCACCTCCAACGACCCTCTGAAGTTCACCGATACCAAGCCCTACCGCGACCGCCTTCGCTCCACGATGAAGAAGACCGGTGCCAGGGATGCCGTGGTGGTCGCCACCGGCAATCTCGATGGCCTTGGCGTCGTCGTCGCCGCCATGGAATACGCCTTCATCGGCGGCAGCATGGGTGTGGTCGTCGGCGAGAAGATCACCCGCGCGATCGAAATGGGAATCGCGCGGCGTGAACCGGTCGTCATCGTGTCGTGCTCTGGTGGTGCGCGCATGATGGAAGGGGCGTTGTCGCTGATGCAGATGGCCAAGGTCTCGGCGGCGCTGGCGCGGCTGGACCGGGCACACCTGCCGTTCATCTCCGTGCTCACTGATCCGACCACAGGTGGCGTCACCGCAAGCTTTGCGATGCTGGGCGATCTCAACATCGCCGAACCGAGGGCGCTCATCGGCTTCGCGGGCCCACGCGTCATCGAGCAGACCATCCGGCAGACCCTCCCCGAAGGGTTCCAGCGCAGCGAGTTTCTCGTGGATCACGGCATGCTCGACCTGATCGTCGATCGTCGAGAGATGAAGGCCGTCATTGCCCGAGCGCTCCGCTTCATGCGCGCCGCGCCCGCGCAGGCGCAGGCGCCAGCGGAATCCGCGCCACCCCCCGGTGCGAGCGACCCGACCGGAGCGGCCGCAGCACCCGCACGCTGAGGTGCTCGACCGCCTCTTCGCGCTCGAGACGCTGGGCGTCAAGCTCGGCCTCGACAACATCGCCCGCCTCTGCCAGGGACTCGGCCACCCGGAGCGCACGTTCACCGCCATTCACGTCGCCGGCACCAACGGCAAGGGCTCGGTGACCGCCATGGTGCATGCCGCGCTCGTCAGCGCCGGTATCAGGGCGGGGCGTTACACATCACCGCACCTCATCGATCTCAATGAGCGGTTCGTCATAGGCGCCGACGCGGTCGATACGCCGGCGCTCGAGGCAGTCGCGGCACACGTGCTCGAGCGGGTCGATGTGCTTCGAGCCGCCGGCATCCTCACGGTCATGCCGACATTCTTCGAGGTGACGACGGCCATCGCGTTCGAGCTCTTCCGGCGCGCGGGCGTCGAAGTGGCCGTCATCGAGGTCGGGCTCGGCGGACGATTCGACGCCACCAACATCCTCACGCCGCCACTCGGCGCCGTCACCTCCATCGGCCTCGATCACCAGGAACACCTCGGCGGAACCATCGAGGCGATCGCACGAGAGAAGGCCGGCATCATCAAGCCCGGCATGACGGTGGTTCTCGGCGCCATGGCCGGGGCGGCGTTGGACGCCCTGCACACCATCGCCGGCGCACGCGGCGCCCACGTGGTCGACGCCGGCCAGGATGCCGTTGTCGATGCCGCCATGACGGATGGCCGGGCCTCGGTCACGATTACGACGCCGGCGGATCGATACGGTCCGCTGACACTGGCACTGCGGGGTGAGCACCAGATCGGCAACGCACTGGTGGCGGTGCGGCTGCTCGAGGCAGCGCGCGAGACCGGCCTCGTCGTTCCAGCCCGTGCAATTGAAGAGGGGCTCTCGAGCGTGACCTGGCCGGCACGGCTCGAAGTGATCACGATCGGGAGCCAGCGCCTGATTCTCGACGCGGCGCACAACGTCGACGGCGCGCACGCGCTGGCGGCCTACCTGGCCCGGTGGCAGCCCGAGCGCCCGGCGCTCGTGCTCGGGGTCATGCGCGACAAGGATCTCGACGCGATGCTCGGCGCGCTGCTCCCCGTGACCGGCACCATCTTCGCCACCGAGGCGCCGACGCACAGAGCCCTGCCGGCTGCAGAGCTCGCGCTGCGCGTTTCAGCGATGGCGCCGTCCCGTACGGTCCATGCCGAACCCCTCGCCTGGACGGCGATCGAGCGGGCACTCACCGAGGCACGGACGGTGTGCGTTGCGGGCTCGATCTTCCTCGCCGGGGCGGTTCGGGACGCGCTCAAGGCACATGCTATCCTGCGGTGATTCCCCCGTACAATCAGTGATCCCGTGCGCGCCCTTCTGACGCTCCTCGTGTGTCTTGCTGCGGTGTCGGCGACGGCCCAGACGGCGCCCGCGCCGGCAGCGGCGCCGCGCCCGTTCCTCGACCTCCTGACCTCGGGGGCCGGCAAGTTCGAACAGGTAGACGCCAACCACTGGCGCTGGACGGGAAACGCCGAGATCGAGCCCGCACCGGGCATCAGGTTCTTTGCCGACGAGATCGAGCTCTTCATCCGCGAGAACGAGCTGACCGCGACGGGCAACGTGGTATTCACCAACCCCGAAGGGCAGATCGCGGCCGAGAGCGCCGAGTTCAACCTGGGCACCGGAGTCGGCACGTTTCACCAGGCATCGGGAATCATGACGCTGGGAGGCGTGGTCGATCGCGCCCAGTTCGCCAACCAGGACCCGGACGTCTACTTCTACGGTGAGACCATCGAGAAGCTGACCAACCGCCGTTACCGGATCGCCAAGGGCGGGTTCACGACCTGCGTGCAGCCGACACCGCGGTGGGAGGTCACCAGCGGGAAGGTCATCATCAATCTGGACGATTACGCCATTGCGAGGAACATGCTGCTGCGGGTGAAAGGGGTCCCCCTCTTCTACCTGCCAATCATCTACTACCCGATTCAGGATGATGACCGCGCCACCGGCTTCCTGCTGCCGACCTATGGCGCCTCGACGCTGCGCGGACAGTCGCTGAGCAACGCCTTCTTCTGGGCCATCACCCGGAGCCAGGACGCCACGATCTTCCACGACTGGTACACCCGAACGGGCCAGGGGCTCGGCGGCGAGTATCGCTACATGTCGAACCTGTCGTCGTCGGGAACGCTCCGTTACTACCGCTTTTCCCAGCACACTGCGCAGTTCACCACCAATGGCAAGGTCACGACGTTGCCGGCGAGCACAA
>CANJYC010000180.1 GCA_947478985.1 Acidobacteriota bacterium
CGGATTCTGCAAGTCCTACGGCCATTGAAGCCGTCCGTCCTCCTTACCAGCACGCTCCCCTCGTCGACGATCGCCCGCCTGACCGAGGTGTGTGACGTCGATCGCGTCGAAGGAGGCGAGCTCGTCACGCGCGACGAACTGGTGCGCCGCGTCGCCGGCAAGCAGGGGCTGATCAGCATGGTGACCGACCCAGTCGATGCCGCGGTCGTCGAGGCGGGACGCGACCTCCGCGTGATCGCGAACGTGGCGGTCGGCTACAACAACATCGATATCGCGGCGGCACGTGCGCGAGGCGTTGTCGTCACCAACACCCCCGACGTGCTCACCGACGCCACGGCGGACTTCGCCTTCGCGCTGATCCTTGCCATCACGCGGCGGCTGGGCGAGGCCGAACGCATCGTCCGTGCCGGCCGGTGGCAGCGATGGGCCTTTGATTTCCTGCTGGGCACCGAATTACGCGGCAAGCAGCTCGGCATCGTGGGGTACGGCCGGCTCGGGCGTGCCGTGGCGGCTCGCGGCGCCGCCTTCGGCATGCGGATCGCCTACGTGCCGCGTGCCTCGTCCGCGCGCACGGCTGAGGCTGAACCGATGCCGCTCGACCGGCTGCTCGCGACCTCGGATGTCGTGTCGCTGCACGTGCCGCTCACGCCGGAGACGCGGCACCTGATCGATCAGCCTGCGCTCGCACGCATGAAGCGCAATGCCTTTCTCATCAACACAGCGCGCGGACCCGTGGTGGATGAGCCGGCGCTCGCCTGGGCCTTGAAGAATCGCATCATCGCCGGCGCCGCGCTGGACGTCTACGAGGACGAGCCGACGATCCATCCCGATCTGCTCACGCTGGAGAACGTCGTCCTCTCGCCGCACATCGGGAGCGCAACCACGGAAACGCGGACGGCCATGGCCGATCTTGCTATTCGCAACGTCGTGGCGGTGCTCTCCGGCCAGCCGCCCCTCACCCCCGTCACGTGATCGTGTGACCAGGCCCAATCCTCAGGCCGTCGGTGCAGTCATGCGCGCTCTGGCACGTGCGATGGCCAGCCTCGAGCTGCCGGCTGTCGAGAAGATTTCGAACGATCAGAAAGAGGATCCGTTCCAGATCCTCATCGCGACGCTCCTCTCGGCACGCACGCAGGATGCGACGACGCACGCCGCGTCGACGCGGCTGTTTGCCGTGGCGCGAACACCGCGGACGATGGCGAAACTCGGCGAGCGGGAGATTGAACGGCTGATCTACCCCGTGAGCTTCTACCGCAACAAGGCGGAGCACGTGAAGGCCTGCTGCGAGATGCTCGTCGATCGCTTCGGTGGCCGGGTACCCTCGACGCTCGAGGAGCTGGTGACGCTGCCGGGTGTGGGACGGAAGACGGCGAACCTGGTGCTGATTCTGGCCTTCAAGAGCCTGGACAACATCTGCGTCGACACCCACGTCCACCGCATCTCGAATCGTCTGGGGTGGGTGAAGACGACGCAGCCCGAGGAAACCGAGCAGGCGCTCTACCAGGCCATCGACCGGCGGTGGTGGCCCGATATCAATCTCTACCTGGTCACATGGGGCCAGAATGTGTGCCGACCCACGTCTCCCCGCTGCGGGGATTGCGTGATTGTCGATAGATGTCCAAGAATTGGCGTACGGAGGAAATGAGCATGAAGGGAATTCTCACGGTGTGCATGGCGGCGCTGCTGGTGGTGGCGTCCGGCGGGAACGTGGCCGGACAGGCTGCACGCGGCAGGGCCCAGTCCGCAGCGCCTGCGCCCGTGGCGCAGACCTCACCTGGTGCAGGGCCGGTCATTGTGTTTGAGACGGCGACCAAGGGGACCTTCGAGATGGAAACCTATCCGAACGAGGCGCCGAAGACTGTGGCGCAGATTCTGGGGTTGGTGCGCCGCAACTTCTACAACGGCCAGCGCGTGCACCGCGTCGTCCCCGGCTTCGTTGTGCAGTGGGGCGATCCGCAGAGCCGTGACTTCACCAAGCGCGAGCTGTGGGGCACGCGCGGCAGCGGAACGGAGATCGGCGTCGGCGAGATGAATCCCAAGCGCAAGCACCGCCTTGGCGCCGTGGCGGCGGCGCATCCCGGCGACCCGCGCAGAGCCGACAGCCAGATCTATGTGACGCTGGCGCCCGCGCCGGACCTCGACGGGAAATACACCGTCTTCGCGCAGGTGATCTCCGGGATGGATGTCGTGCGGAAGCTCCAGGTCGGCGACGTGATCAGGAAGGCCACCGTGCGCGACGCTGCGCCCGCGAAGTAAGCCTCAGGTCCAGGCGTGCTGACGGTCAACGAGATCTTCCACTCGATCCAGGGAGAGTCGACCTACGCCGGGCGCCCGTGCGTGTTCGTCCGCCTGACGGCGTGCGATCTGCGGTGCTCGTGGTGTGACACGCCGTACGCCTTTCACGAGGGGAGCAAGCGGACCCTGCAAGATGTCCTCGATGAAGTTGAGCGCCTGGACTGCCCGCTCGTCGAGGTGACTGGCGGTGAGCCTCTGCTGCAGGAGGACGTCTATCCGCTGATGCAGGGACTGCTCGATCGTGGCCGCACCGTGATGCTGGAGACAGGTGGTCACCGGAGCACCGCGCGCGTGCCTGACCGGGTTGTCACCATTCTCGACGTGAAGTGCCCGGGCAGCGGGGAAGCGCATCGGAATGACTGGGGCAACCTCGACCGTCTGCGGCCGCAGGACGAGGTGAAGTTCGTGGTCGCCAATCGCGCCGACTACGAATACGCGAGGGATGTCATCGCGCGACACGGGCTGGCTGGGCGCGCCGCCGCCATCCATCTCTCGCCGGTCCACGGCGTCCTGGCCCCGCGCACGCTCGCCGAGTGGGTGCTGGCCGACGGGCTTCAGGCGCGGGTCCAGCTCCAGCTTCACAAGTTCATCTGGGATCCGAGCACACGGGGTGTCTGACGCCGTCGTGCTCCTCAGCGGCGGGCTCGACTCCTACACCGCTGCCGCGATGGCGCGGGCGGACGGATACCGGCTGTTCGCGCTGACCCTGCGCTACGGCCAGCGTCACGCGCAGGAACTCGATGCCGCGCGAGCCGTGGCCGCCAACCTGGGCGTCGTACGGCACATCGAGCTCGACGTCGATCTGTCCGCGTTCGGCGGATCCTCGCTCACGACCGATGACCCGGTGCCCAAGGACCGTCCGATCGACGCCAGCCAGATACCCACGACCTACGTGCCTGCCAGGAACACGGTGTTCCTGTCGCTGGCCCTGGCCTGGGCCGAGGTACTCGGCGCGCCAAACCTCGTCATCGGCGTCAACGCCCTCGACTATTCGGGGTATCCCGACTGCCGGCCTGAATTCATCGCGGCATTCGAACACCTGGCCACGCTGGCCACCGCGAGGGGGGTGCACGGTCTTGCATTCCGGATACACGCGCCGCTCCAGCAGATGACGAAGGCCGATATCATTCGCGCCGGCCTCGCGCTGGGGCTTGATTACGGGCTGACTCACAGCTGCTACGACCCGGAACCCTCGGGCCGCCCCTGCGGCCGCTGCGACAGTTGCACACTTCGTGCAGCGGGTTTTGCCCAGGCCGGTGTCGCAGACCCTGCCCTGAGCCGATAATCTGAGTGGCCTGTAGAACTTTCGGGCCACCAATCTGATGAAACCGTTCTGGGAGCAACCCCTCCGGCGCCAGCTCTTCCTCTTCATCCTGCTGCTGCTCGTCCCGCTGTTCGTGGGAGTGGCGTGGTCGGGCTTCACGACCTATGGGGAACGTCTGGCCGACCTCAACGACCAGACGCGGGTCACGGCCATCACCTTTGCCGAGACGCTGAGCCGTGAAGTCACCGCCCTGGACCGCCTGACGCGGAACCTCGAGGTGCGCTTCCTGAGTGCCACCGAGCCGGGCGAGTCGCTCCGCATGGTGCAGCGGCTGCTTGAGCGGCCAGGCGTGATCAGCCTGGCGGCTCGGCGGAAGACCGGTGAGGAGATGGTTCACACCGGCAAGGGCCTCGATGAACTCTCCGATGGGGCGTGGTCCGCAGCTGTGTTTGCCTCCGGGGCCAGTGTCGTGAGCCCCGCGGTGTTTCCGATCGGTCCCGGCGGGCGACGGGAAGCACGTGTGGTGCTTGCCTACCCGCTTCGGAACAGCACGGGCGAGGTCACCGCCGCGATGGGCTTCCTGATGCGGATTCAGGATCTCCAGGAGGCGTTCTCTATCGCCCCGATCCCGCCAGGATCCGTCATGTCGATCAACGACGCGGACGGACGGGTGCTCGCGCGCAGCAGCGAGGCGGAGAAGTATCTGGGCAAGGTCGCGTATGACCAGCGTCCTCCAGAGCCCGTGAGCCTGGTCCGGGAAGGAGTCGACGGCGTCCGACGTGTCTACTCAAGCGCGCCGATCAAGGGGACGCCGTGGCGCCTGAACGCCGGCATCCCGGTGCAGGTCGCATTCGCCAAGGCGATGACCTTGTGGAGACGGAACATCATCGTCCTGATCCTCGGCGTCTCCGGCTGGCTGTTCGTCGCCTTCGTGATGTCGCGCCGCCTCGGCGGGTCGGTCGCCCATCTCCAGGCGGCCGCGCGGCGTTTCGCCTCCGGCGACTTCAGCCCGCTTGAACACAAGCATATGGCGACGCTGGAGTTTGCTGAGCTGCAGAAAGCGTTTGACCAGATGGTGCGCAGCTTCAACACAACGCGCAAGGGGCTCGATGCACAGATGCACGAAGAGCGTGAGATGCGCGAGGAGCTGCAGTCGCTCCAGCGACAGGTGATCCGGCAGGAGCGGCTGGCCGCCGTCGGTCAGCTCGTCTCCGGCGTGGCACACGAGATCAACAATCCGCTTCAGGCGATCCTCGGCTTCGCTGAGCTGCTGCAGATGCAGTCGGACCTGCCGGAGGACGTGAAGTCGGACCTGAAGCTGATCCAGAAGGAAAGCGCGCGCGCCTGCGGCATCATCCGCAACCTCGCGCTGTTCGCGCGCCAGCA
>CANJYC010000181.1 GCA_947478985.1 Acidobacteriota bacterium
AAGTTCCCCTGATCCTCGCTGAGCGTGACCTCGTAGATCAGACGGCGGTTGGCCGCGTCGACGGCGGAGAGCCGCGTGTCGACAGCCTTTGCCGCGGTGGCAGCCGCATTGGCTGCACCAGCCGCCGCGCTCGCTGCACCGGCGGCAGCATCGGCCGCGGATTTCGCCGCAGTTGCCGAACGCCCGGCAGCCTCGGCCTTGGTGTCAACAGCGGCAATGCGCTGGGTCGTCTGCTCCTGGGTCGCCTCGAGCGACTTGCCAAGCGTGTCGACCTTTGAGTTGACGTTGCCGACTTCGGTCCGCACAAACTTCTTCGTGGCGCAAGCCGGGGCCGTCGCCACGGCCAGTGCGAGCACGAACGCTACAAACAGGCTCTTCCGCATGATGTCTTTACTCCTCGATCGTTTCAAACGACCTGCTACCTTCCAACGCGCGCCGGTTCGGTCATGTACCCGCCCCGAGCGCGAACGACGTGGCTCTTCTTCCGAGTCCGAATCTCGAGCGGATGCCAACCCACCGAGACACCTGGTTCGAACGTGATGACGTATTGATGACGCAGCTCGATGAACAAGTCATTGAGCCCTTCCACCGTGTGCGCCGGCACGCTGGATATCCGCAGGTTCCCGCCCGTCCAACGCGCCAGATCCGCCAGCGTCGCTGATGTTGCCGCCGCACGCCCGACGCCGTCCAGCACCTCGAACTCCCCGCCTGGATGGTCTACCGGGTTGACCACGGTCAACAGGTAGACCGGCACGTCGATCGCGCTGGCAATGCCTGATACCTCTGGCGCCGTCCGCGTGCTTCCCGTATCGACGCCGTCGGTAATCACCAACAGGGCGCGATGGCGGTTCGTCCGCTCGGCAGCCGAACGGGCCGTCTCAGCGATGGCGTCGAAGAGCGAGGTCATTCCCCACGGCTCCCCCTCGAGACTGACCCGCTTTACCCGGTCGAGATCGGTCGTGAACGGCACGACCTCCTCGAGACGGGAATCGAACGTGAAGAGCGCCGCCTCGTCGCCGTAGCGCATGTCGGAGAGCGCGATCTCCACGGCCTGCCTCGCGCGCGCCATGTTACCGCTGACCGCCATGCTCCCGCTGATATCCAGCAGGATGCCCAGGCTGATGGGCCCATCCCCTGACCAGAAATCCGTGATGGGCGTGGTTCGCCCGGAATCAAGGACCTCGAAGTCCGTTTGTTTCAAGTCCCGCACGACGCGGCCGCGGCTGTCCCGCACCGAGACGCTCAGGTTGACGGCTTCCACGCTCGACCGGAACGTCTCCTGCGCTGCGGCGCTGGACGCTGCCGGTCCCCACACGAGGGGGAGGAGCAATAGACCGAGCATGACGAAACCGGCAGCTCTACGCGTCACCAGCCCTCTACCTTCAACAATCCTGCCACCAGCCTCGCGCCCCATACGTCGCCAATTGATCTGAATGCATGGGCTGGGGACTCTCGTGAAGGTATCGGCTTCCCCAAAATTTTACACGGATTACCCACAGGCCATGCAAATAGGTGCCTTTTAGAGGTCGATCTGTGCGGAATCGATGCCATTCGACGGTGCCCGTCGTAAGATTGCGCATGCCAACCTCGAAGGCCATGATGCCGATTCCGGTTGCAAGCCGGGTCAACCGCTTCTCCTATGCCATCCGCAATATCGTGGCAGAGGCCCGCGCGGTCGAGGCTCGTGGCATGCGCATCCGCTACATGAACATCGGCGACCCGGTGGCCGCCGGCTTCAAGACGCCTCCGCACCTCATTGAAACCGTGACCCGCGCCATGCGGGACGGACACAACGGCTACCTTGCGTCAGCCGGGATTCCCGAGGCGCGCGAAGCCGTCGCCGCTGATTACCAGAACCGCGGTGTCCACGTCTCGGCTGACCGGGTCCTCATCACCACGGGCTCGTCGGAAGGGATCGACATCGCCATCAACGCCCTGGTCAATGAGGGCGACGAAGTGCTGGTGCCGCTGCCGACCTACCCGCTCTACACCGCAGCGCTGGCCAAGATCGCCGGGGAGGCGCGGTACTACCGCACCGATCCGGACCGCGATTGGCTGCCGGACCTGGACCATCTTCGGAGTCTGATCACGCCGCGCACGCGCGCACTGGTCGTCATCGATCCGAACAACCCGACCGGCGCGGTCTATCCCCCGGCGACCCGCCGTGCGCTGATCGACATCGCTGAGGAACATGGACTCGTCATCCTGGCCGATGAGGTCTATGGCGAGCTCGGCTTCGAGGGACGCGTACCCCTGCTCGGGACCCTGGACCCGAATGCGCCGATCATCTCCTCGTCGAGTCTGTCGAAGGCGTACCTCGCACCCGGCTGGCGCACGGGCTGGATGGTGGTTGCGGCGACGCCACGACTCGATCCGGTGCTGGTGGCGATGAAGAAGCTCGCCGACGGCCGGCTGTGCAGCCCGGGTCCGATGCAGTACGCGGTGGCGGCAGCCATGAACGGTGACCGCTCGCATCAGGTATCGCTTCGCCGCGCCCTGGCGGAGCGTGCGCAGGTCACCACCGAGATGCTCAATGCGATCCCGGGCATCCATTGCGTGGCGCCGCGCGCCGCGTTCTACGTGCTGCCGAAGATTGCGTTGCCTCCGGGGCGGACCGACGAGGATTTCGTGCTCGCCCTCTTGCGGGAAACGGGCATTCTCTGCGTCCACGGGTCCGGCTTCGGCATGGCGCCGGAACAAGGGTTCATGCGCATCGTCTTCCTCGCCGAGCCGTCGGAGCTGCGGTCGCTCTACGGCGAGATCGGCGCCTTCACGCGCGACTACCTGCAACGCACGTGACGAACGGGTCCGACGGGCGCGCGCTGATTCGATACGCGCTGGTCGGGCTGGCGTTGACCGTCGCCGCTTCGTGGATGCTGTACCTGATCCGCTATGAGCTGCTGCTCATCTACATCGCCGTGCTCATGGCGATCGGGCTGTCGCCCATCGTCAACTTCATTGAGCAGCCACGACACGGGCACACCGGGAAGCCCTGGCCGCGGTGGGTCGCCATTCTCGCCATCTATCTGTGCATCGTCACCGGGGTCGTCTGTGTCGGCCTCGTGACCGTGCCGCCACTCGCCGAGCAGTCGCAGGCTCTCTGGACCGCATTTCCCGACATCCTGCACCGCGGCCAGCTGTGGCTGCTGGATCGGCACCTTCTCACCCGCGAGCTGTCAGTGCGGGAAGCCATGCAGCAGGTGCCCGTGGGGGGCGATGCGCTCGGCGCCGTCGTCGGTGCCATCGGTACCGTCATCGGCGGACTCTTCGGCGTGCTGACCGTGCTGATCATGACGTTCTACATGCTGGTTGATGCCGACCGGATCGTGGAGACCTGTCTGCACCTGTTTCCCGTGGAGTCGCGATCGCAGGTGCGTGAGGCGAGTCGCCGCGCGGCCAGAAAAGTCAGCGCCTGGCTTGGCGGGCAGCTGTTGGTCGGGGCCGTGATCGGCGGCTCCGCGGCCCTTGGTCTCTGGGTGATGGGCGTCCCGTACTTTTACGTCCTGGCGCTGATCGCGGGTATCGGCGAGCTGATCCCGATGATTGGGCCCATCCTCTCCGCCATCCCCGCCGTCGCCGTGGCCCTGACCGTGTCACCGGCGCTCGGCCTGGCCGTGCTGATCTTCTTCATCGTGCAGCAGCAGGTCGAAAACAATCTGCTCGTCCCGAAGATCATGGCTCGACAGGTCGGGGTGAGCGCCCTGATCGTCATCGTCGCGCTGCTCATCGGCACGTCGCTGCTCGGGATCCTCGGCGCGATTCTCGCGGTGCCGACCGCCGCCATCCTCCAGGTGCTCTTCGAGGAGCTGCTCCCGGCGGCCTCGCTCGACTGATGCGACGGGCCTGGCACGCGCTCGCGGCCTACACCGTCATGACCCTCGCCGCCACCTGGCCCCTGGCCGGAGGCCTGGCACGTGACGTGGCCGGAGACCTGGGCGATTCCCTGCTCAACATGTGGATCCTCTCGTGGGACTGCGAGCAACTGCTGGCCATCCTGCACGGTGACGTCTCGCGCGTTGTCACGTTCTTCGACGCCAACATCTTCCACCCGGCACCACTCGCGCTCGCCTACTCGGAGCATCTGCTGCCGCAGGCCCTGCAGGTCCTGCCGATCTACGCGCTGACCGGCAACCCGATCCTCTGTTACAACCTGCTGTTCCTTTCGACCTTCGTGCTCTCGGCGCTCGGCACGTACCTCCTGGTGCGCCAGCTCACCGGCAATGCTCTCGCGGCATTCGTCGCGGGCCTGCTCTTCGCCTTTGCCCCATACCGGTTGCCACAGTCCTCGCACGTGCAGGTGCTGTCATCGCAGTGGATGCCGTTTGTGCTCTACGGAATCCGACGCTATTTCGATGGAACCGGTGGACCTGACGGGCGGGGACGCAACGTGAGACCGTTGCTGTGGGCCGCCGTCGCGCTCGCCGTGCAGAACCTGTCATGCGGCTACTACCTGCTGTACTTCGCGCCGTTTGCCGCTGTGTATGCGCTCTGGGAGATGGCGACGAGACGCGCCTGGACGGAGCGACGGACGTGGATGCACCTGGCAGCGGCGGGGTTCCTTGTTGCGGCCATCACCGCGCCGTTCCTCCTGCCGTACGCCGAAGTCCGCACACGCTTCGACATGGCACGCACGCCGACCGAGGTGGCGCGTCTATCCGCCGATGTGTATGCCTATGCCACCGCGTACATTGGCCAGCCGCTGTGGGGCAGCATCATGCGCGCGATGCCACGACCGGAGGGTGAACTGTTTCCCGGACTCGTGCCGATCGTCCTGGGCGTGATTGGCCTTCTCTTCGGTCGTACCGGGATTGCCGGCCGCGTCGCGCCACGCAGCACCGCGCCTGATGAATCGCGCGTGCGCCGCGCCGCCATCGTGGTGTTCGGTGCCGCCGCAGTCATGCATCTCGGTGTTGCGCTGGCGACAAT
>CANJYC010000182.1 GCA_947478985.1 Acidobacteriota bacterium
GAGGTCACGGGGCGTCTCACCGAATCGCTCGGCGGCATCCGCGTGGTCAAGTCCTACACCGCCGAGAAGCGGGAAGAGATCGTCTTCACCCAGGGTGCGCACCGCCTGTTCCGCAACGTCGCCAAGTCGATGACCGGCGTGTCGGCGAGCACGGCCGGGAGCACGGTCATCGTCGGCATCATCGGCGTGCTCATGATCTGGCTCGGCGGCCGTGACATCCTCGCCGGCCGGATGACACTCGGCGATCTCGTCATGTATATCTTCTTCATCGGCCTGGTCGCGGCGCCACTCGTGTCGATTGCGTCCATCGGGACGCAGATTACCGAAGCCTTCGCCGGTCTCGATCGCATTCGCGAGCTGATGGACATGCGCACCGAGCTCGACGAGGACGCTGAGCGCCGTCCCCTCGGGCGTCTCGACGGCGATCTGGCATTCGAGGATGTCTGGTTCGAATACAACCCTGGACAGCCGGTGCTGCGAGGCATCTCGTTCGAGGCCAGGTCCGGGACGACCACCGCGCTCGTCGGGTCGAGCGGCTCGGGCAAGAGCACGCTCATCAGCCTGGTCATGGCGTTTAATCGTCCCACCCAGGGACGCGTGCGTGTCGATGGCCAGGACCTCTCGGACGTGCGGTTGCGTGACTATCGGGAGCAACTCGCGTCTGTCCTGCAGGAGAACTTCCTGTTCGACGGGTCGATCGCCGAGAACGTGGGCTACGCCAGGCCCGGCGCGACGCGTGAGGAGATCGTGGCGGCGTGCCGGGTGGCGCACTGCGATGAGTTCATCATGCAGTTCCCGGAGGGGTACGACACGGTGGTGGGTGAGCGTGGCATCAAGCTGTCCGGCGGGCAGCGCCAGCGCGTCTCCATCGCGCGCGCCGTCCTCGCCAACCCCCGCATCCTGATCCTCGATGAGGCGACATCCAGTCTCGACAGCGAGAGTGAGCAGATGATTCAGGATGGTCTGCGGCAGCTGCGCAGCGGTCGCACGACCTTCGTCATCGCGCACCGGCTGTCGACCATCCGCAGCGCCGATCAGATTCTCGTGATCGAGGCCGGCGAGATTGTTGAGCGCGGGACGCACAGGGATCTGCTCGCCCTGAACGGCCGCTACCGTCAGCTCTACGACAAGCAGTACACGTTCGAGGCCGACCGTTTCATCAACCCCGGTGAGGACTTCACGCCGGAGCCCGAGTCGCCGGTCGTGCCAACGCGGGTGAAGACGGCGATCTGAGTCCGCCGCGGTTCACGGCCATTGGTGGCCACGTCGAAGGAGACAACAGACATGCCCGAGACACAGCACTACGCGAATCACCCTCACCGCCCGACGTCGTGGCTCATCACGGCGCTGCTCTCCGTGTGTGCGCTCGTGCTCAGCGTGTTGTTGCTGCTGCGCGTCCCGCGGAGCGTGAACGCGCTGGCGCTGCTGCTGCTGTGCCTGGCGGTCGTCGGCCTGGTGCTGATGATCCGGCGGTACGCGACGCGCCTGCAGGACCGGATCATCCGGCTCGAGATGCGGGTGCGACTCGCGGCGCTCGGGCGCGAGCACGACATGGCGCGCCTGTCGACGCGGCAGCTGGTCGCGCTGCGCTTCGCGTCGGACGCGGAACTGGCGGCGCTGGCGGAGCGGGCAGTGCGGGAGAACATGACGCCCGATCAGATCAAGCGCGCTGTCACCAACTGGCAGCCGGATCTGATGCGGACGTAAGGGCCTTGCCCGGGTATTGAACCTCCGAGTACCCTTCCGCTGTGATGTCCACTGAGGTGTCTACGCGCGCATGACCCACGACGATCGACAGGAGTTCCTGAAGATTCTCCAGGCCCACGCCGACACCGTCGCCATCTGTGATGCCTGTGCCGCGACGACGCGCGACCTGGCTGCAGAGGTGCGGCGGGGCGGGGTTCCCGCCCACGATGCGCTCGATGCGACCATCGCCGAAGCCGAGCGGGTGCTGGCGGACCTCATCGCCGTTCGCGCGGAAGTGGACCGCCTGCGACGGTCCCTCTCATGATCCAGCAACGGAGCCACGTGACTAATTGCAACTCTGATCGGATGGTGGCGCGATGATCGCAATTGAGATCGCGCGTCCAGGTGCGCCTGATGTGTTGACGCCGGTGGAGCGCCCGGACCCGGTGCCCGGTTCCGGCGAGGTGCTGATCCGGGTGGCGGCCGCCGGCGTGAATCGCCCCGACGTCATGCAGCGGAAGGGGCACTATCCGCCGCCCCCGGGGGCCAGCGACCTCCCCGGCCTCGAGGTGTCGGGCACGATTGCTGCCCTCGGGCCGAATGCCGGCTCCTGGAAGGTCGGCGACGCCGTGTGCGCGCTGCTCTCGGGCGGCGGCTACGCGTCGCTGTGCGTGGCGCCAATCGAGCAGTGCCTGCCGGTGCCGGCCGGCATGGATCTGGTGACCGCGGCAGCGATTCCGGAGACGTTCTTCACGGTCTGGACCAACGTGTTCGACCGAGGGCATCTGCAGGCCGGTGAGACCGCGCTCTTCCATGGCGGCAGCAGCGGCATCGGGACGACGGCGATTCAGCTGGCGGTCGCGCGCGGCGCGCGTGTGCTGGTCACGGCCGGCTCTGATGAGAAGTGTCGCGCCTGCGAGCGGCTCGGCGCGGAGCGTGCCATCAACTACCGGACCGAGGATTTTGTTGCGGTGATTGCCACGCTGACGGGGAAGCGCGGCGTCGACCTGATTCTCGACATGGTCTGCGGCGAGTACGTGGCGCGGAATCTCGCGTCGCTTGGCGTGGGCGGACGGCTTGTCGAGATCGGGCTGATGGGCGGCTGGAAGGCCGAGGTCGATTTCCGGCGCATCATCACGCACCGGCTCACCATCACGGGTTCGAGCCTGCGCCCGAGGACGCCTGCGGAAAAGGGCGTGATCGCCGAGGCCCTGCGCCGCGAGGTCTGGCCGCTGCTCGAATCGGGTCGCGTCAAGCCGGTCGTCGATCGCACATTCCCGCTGAAGGACGCCGCCGCTGCGCATGCGCTCATGGAATCGAGCGAGCACATCGGGAAGATCGTCCTCGTCGTGTGACCGTCGTGTAAGCGTCGTGTGAGCCCGGCCGACTGCTCGGTCCGGCCGTCTGCACTTATTCGGCGAAGACCACCGTGCGCGTGCTGGTGTGGGCGCGTACCACGTCCGAGGTAAGGCGCTTGCTTAGATAGACCTTCGACTCCCGATTGTCCTTGGGGTGAATCTCGTATTTGATGACGTCGAATTCGAGCTGATCGAGTGTTCCGCGCATGTCGTAGAAGCGGTTCTTCGTCTTGACGACCACCTCATGAAAGCCACAGGCGTGCGCCCAGGCTTCCGACTCCTCGGTCAGCGCGCGGAAGTGCCCCTGGCTGCGCCAGTCGCGTCTGGTGCCGCCGATCCAGCTGTAGAGCACCTTCCTGTCCTCGAACGTGACGCTGTCGCTGAGCTTGGCGACCAGCTCGACGAGCTTGGGTTCCCGTTCCTGACGTTTCAGCTCGTGCACCACCTTGAAGGCGACCGGCGCGATCATCCCCTGGTCATCGGGCAGGCGCGCCTCGGCAATCAGGATGAGGAACTCGCGGTCCCTCAGCCGGTCGACGATCTCCCGCGCGGTCTTCTTGCGGGGGAACTCCCCGAAGAACTCCTCGATGTACTGGATTTCGAGCGCCCCGGTTTCAAGGGGGTACTGCTTGATCAGGTATTCCATTGATGCCTATATCGTAACCGCCGAGGGCTCGTACCCGAGGTTCGGTGCCAGCCAGCGTTCCATCTCGGCGATAGACAGCCCCTTGCGGCGCGCGTAGTCCTCAACCTGATCCGCGCCGATGCGTCCGACGGTGAAGTAGCGTGCGGCCGGATTCGAGAAGTACAGGCCGCTCACCGAGGCGGCTGGGGCCATGGCGAAGCTCTCGGTCAGCGAGATCCCGGCCCGTCCTGCGTCGAGCAGGCCGAAGAGTTTCTGTTTTTCGGTGTGGTCCGGACACGCCGGATAGCCGAAGGCCGGTCTGATGCCGCGGTACCGCTCCGCAATCAGGTCGTCCGCGTTGAGCTGTTCGCCGGCACCGTAGCCCCAGTCACGTCGTGCCCGGGCATGCAGGTACTCGGCAAAAGCCTCGGCCAGGCGGTCGGCGAGGGCCTTGACCATGATGGCGTGGTAGTCGTCCAGCTTTCGCTCGAACGTCCCGGCCAGGTCGTCGGCGCCGATGCCTGTCGTCACGGCAAAGGCACCGATGTAGTCGACGAGGCCGCTCTCGCGCGGCGCGATGAAGTCGGCCAGGGACTGGTTCGGCTTGCCGTCAGCCGTCTCTTCCTGCTGGCGCAGCATGCAGAAGCGGAGCAGCACGTCCTCCGCCCCTCCGGTTCCGACGGGCGGCCGATACACGACGATGTCATCGCCATCCGTGTTGGCCGGCCAGAAGCCGTAGACGCCCTTCGGCGTCAGCAGGCGCTCCCGGACGATGCGGTCGAGCAGCGTGCGTGCGTGGTCGTAGAGCTCGCGTGCGGCGGCGCCGTACTCCGGATGATCGAGGACGGCCGGAAAACGCCCCTTGAGCTCCCACGCGGAGAAGAAGAAGGTCCAGTCGATGTAGGGCAGCAGGTCCTCGAGCCGCACGTCGTCGAGCATGCGCGTCCCGGTGAACGACGGGCGCGCGATGAGGTCCTCGCGCCAGTCGATGGACGTGCGATGGCGCTGCGCTTCGCCCAAGGGGAGAATGCGGCGCCGCTTCACTGCCGCGTGCTGTTCGCGCACGCGCGCCTGCTCGGTGCGGTTCGCGGCGTCGAAGGCCGGCCGCTGCGTGTCGCTGAGCAGGCTCGAGACGACATCGACGGCGCGCGAGGCGTCCACGACGTGCACGACCGGCTGGCTGAACTCCGGGGCGATCTTCACGGCGGTGTGCGGCTTGCTCGTCGTGGCGCCGCCGATGAGCAACGGCATCGTCA
>CANJYC010000183.1 GCA_947478985.1 Acidobacteriota bacterium
ATGGCGACGATGGACATCATCAAGCTGGCCGGGGGCGAACCGGCCAACTTTCTCGACGTGGGCGGCGGCGCGAATGCGGAGCAGATCAAGAACGCGTTCCGCATCCTGATGGCCGACGCAAACGTCAAAGCCGTGCTGATCAACATCTTCGGCGGCATCCTGCGGTGCGATGTCCTGGCGGCCGGTGTGATCGGTGCGGTGAAGGAACTCGGCGTACCGGTGCCGATCGTGATCCGGATGGAAGGCACCAACGTCGAGGAAGGGAAGCGGATGCTGAAAGAGAGCGGTCTCAACTTCTCGACGGCGGATTCGATGGGCGAGGCCGCGGACCGAGTCGTGGCGCTGGCAAAGGGGCAGAAGTAGGTGGCGGTCCTTCTCGACGGCAACACACGGCTCATCGTCCAGGGACTGACAGGACGAGAGGGCACCTTTCACGCCAAGGCAGCGCAGGCCTGCGGGACCACCGTGGTCGGCGGCGTCACCCCCGGCAAGGGGGGAACCACGCACGAAGGGTGGCCGATCTTCAACAGCATGCACGACGCAGTGAAGGCGACCGGGGCCAATGCCACGGTGATCTTCGTGCCGCCGCCGTTTGCCGCCGACGCCATCATGGAAGCGGCGGATGCGGCCGTGGCGCTCGCCGTCTGCATTACCGAGGGCATTCCCGTCGTCGACATGCTGAAGGTGATGACGTTCCTCGAAGGGAAAGCCACTCGGCTCATCGGCCCGAACTGCCCTGGCATCATCTCGCCGGGCAAGGGGAAGGCCGGCATCATTCCCCACAACATCGTCAGGGAAGGGCGCATTGGGATCGTGTCGAAGAGCGGCACGCTCACCTATGAAGCCATTCACCAGTTGTCCCGGGTCGGGATGGGACAGACGACCTGTATCGGTATCGGCGGCGATCCGCTGATCGGCACGACGCATATCGATGCTCTCAAGCTGTTTGCCGACGACCCTGATACCGACGCCGTCATTCTGATCGGTGAGATCGGCGGCTCGGCTGAGCAGGACGCGGCGGCGTGGATCACGCACAACTTCAAGAAGCCGGTGGTCGGCTTCATCGCGGGGCAGACGGCGCCTCCCGGACGTCGCATGGGGCACGCGGGTGCCATCATTGCCGGCGGCCAGGGAACAGCGGCCGAGAAGATGGAGGCGCTGGCCAAGGCCGGCGTCCACGTCGTCAAGAGCCCGGCGGACATGGGAACGAAGATGAGAGAAGCTCTCGGAAAGTAGACAGACAGACGCAATGGAACGGACATTCGCAATCATCAAGCCGGACGCCGTCGAGCGGCGCCTGGCCGGGCAGATTCTGGCGCGTATCGAGAAGGCGGGATTCACGGTCAGAGGCATGCGCCTGCAGCATCTCTCGCAGGCCGAGGCGGAAGGGTTCTACGCCGTCCACCGGTCGCGCCCGTTCTTCGGGGAGCTCACGGCGTTCATGTCATCTGGCCCGTGCGTGCTGCTCGCGCTCGAGGCGGACGGTGCGATCAAGAAGTGGCGCGACACGATGGGCGCGACCGACCCGGCCAAGGCCGACGCCGGAACGCTGCGCAAGGATTTCGGGGAGTCGATCGGCCGTAATGCCACGCACGGTTCCGACGCGCCGGAGACGGCGGCGTTCGAGCTGGGATACTTCTTCCGCGGGATGGAGCTGCTCTAGGTCGTCGGTCCACCGGGCAGATGGGGCGCACGCTTGTCGTCATCGGCCTGCTCATCGCAGGTGCCGGCCTGCTGGTGACGCTGGGCGTGCCCATCGGGAGACTGCCCGGGGACATCATGATCCGCCGGGGCAGCGTTTCGTTTTACTTTCCGCTCACGACGTCGATTCTCGTCAGTATTCTCCTGACGCTCGTGGCGATGGTGCTGCGGCGCTGACCGTGGACCCTAGACTGGAGACCGCAGACCGTGCCGTCGATTAAAGCGGACCGCTGGATCAAGAAGATGGCGCTCGAGCACGGGATGATCGAGCCGTTCGAGGACCGCCAGGTCCGTGCCGGCGTGATCTCGTACGGGCTCTCGTCGTACGGCTACGACATCCGCGTCGCCGACGAGTTCAAGGTGTTCACCAACATCAACAGCACGGTGGTCGACCCGAAGAACTTCGACGCCCGGTCCTTTGTGGACGTGAAGGCCGATGTCTGTATCATCCCGCCGAACTCGTTTGCCCTGGCCAAGACGATTGAGTATTTCCGCATCCCGCGCGACGTCCTGACGGTCTGCGTCGGCAAGTCCACCTATGCCCGTTGCGGGCTCATCGTCAACGTCACCCCTTTCGAGCCGGAGTGGGAAGGATTCGTCACCCTGGAAATCTCCAACACGACGCCGCTGCCCGCGAAGGTCTACTCGAACGAAGGGATCTCGCAGGTGCTCTTCTTCCAGAGCGACGAGATGTGCGAGGTGTCCTACAAGGACAAGCAGGGGAAGTACCAGGGACAGCAGGGCCTGACCCTGCCACGGCTATAATTTCAGCGTGCTCCGCACGTACCGCTCCATTTCGCCCACCGTTCATCCCTCGGCCTTCGTGGACGCGAGTGCCCAGGTCATCGGCGACGTCCACATCGGCGCCGAGAGCAGCATCTGGATGAACGCGGTGGTGCGCGGCGACATCAACAGCATCCGCATCGGGGCGCGCACCAATATCCAGGACCTGTCGCTCGTCCACGTCATGAGCCAGACCCATCCGGTGTCCATCGGGGACAGCGTGACCATCGGACACGGCGTGAACATCCACGGCTGCACCATCGAGGATCGCTGCCTCATCGGCATTGGAGCCATCCTGCTGAACGGCTGCCGCATCGGCACCGGGTCCATCGTCGCGGCCGGCACCCTCGTGCCGGAGGGGATGATCGTGCCCCCGGGATCGATGGTGATGGGGGTGCCGGGCAAGGTCCGGCGCCAGTTGACCCCCGAGGAAGACGCCTCCATCACGCGCGTGTCGGACGGCTATGTCCGCTACCGGCTCGATTTCCAGGACGGACAGACTCCCGCGTGAGCGAGAAGCCACGCACCGAGCCCGCGCGCGGCATGCGCGATTTCCTGCCGGACGATGTGCGCCGGCGCGAATACGTCATCGGCATCGTCAAGGCCGTCTACGAGCGGTACGGCTTCGAGCCGCTCGAGACGCCCGCCGTCGAGAACATCGAGACGCTGATGGGGAAGTACGGGGATGAGGGCAATCAGCTCATCTACAAGATCCTCAAGCGCGGCGAACACGAGGCGAGCGGGCAGGCGGATCTGGCGCTGCGCTACGACCTGACCGTGCCGCTCGCGCGCGTGGTGGCGCATCATCAGGCGAAGCTGCCGCGGCTGTTCAAGCGCTATCAGATTCAGCCGGTGTGGCGGGCCGATCGTCCGGCGCGCGGGCGCTTCCGCGAGTTCTACCAGTGCGACGTCGATGCGCTCGGCTCAACATCGCCGGTTGTCGAGGCGGAACTGTGCGCGGCGGTCTCGGATGTGCTCCACGCACTGGGATTTCATGACTTCGTGATCCGGCTCAATCACCGGAAAGCGCTCGCCGGCCTGCTTGAGGCATCGGGGGTTCCGGTCGGGCAGCATGGCCAGGCACTGGTCGCACTGGACAAGCTGGACAAGATTGGTCCGGACGGTGTGGCCAAGGAACTGGCGGAACGAGGCCTGCCCGAAGCGGCGCGACAGGCGCTGCTGGCCTTCGACTGGATGGCCTCGGAGCGCGAACGCACGCTCGATGTCGGCGTTAGCAATGCCAACGCCTTCGCGCGCATGCGAACCTTTGTCGGCAGTCACGAAGAGGCCACATCCGCCCTTGGCAATCTGGCAGAGATTGCCGCGCTGGTACAGACGACATCGGCGGCCGGGCACGTCAGAATCGACGCGAGTCTTGCCCGCGGCCTGTCGTACTACACCGGTGCGATCATGGAGATCAACGTGCCGGATCTGGCCGGGAGCCTCGGCGGCGGCGGGCGCTACGACAACCTGGTGGGGATGTTCCTTGGCCAGGACATTCCGGCCTGCGGGTTCTCGCTGGGGCTCGAGCGCATTCTCGTCGTCATGGGGGAGCGGAACATGTTTCCGTCGACGCTGGCTACGACGCCGGCCGACGTCATGATTGCAACCTTTGACGCCACGCGGGTCGGTGATGCCATGCGGGTCGCCTCGACACTAAGGGCCCAGGGGATCCGCGTGCTCGTCTACCCGGACGCGGACAAGATTGGGAAGCAGATCAAGTACGCTGACAGCCGGGCAATCCCCCTGGTTGCGCTGCTGGGCGACGACGAGATCACGGCCGGCACCGTCACCGTCAAGAACCTGCGCGCGCAGACGCAGGAGACATACGACCAGGCCGCGGCAGGCGCGGCCATTCTCGAGGTACTGAAGCACCGTGGCTGAGCAACTGGGTGATTTGACGCGGACACATACCTGCGGCGCGCTGCGCCCCGGTGACGTCGGGGCCGACGTGGTGCTGCTGGGGTGGGTGCATCGCGTGCGCGATCTCGGCGGTCTCCTCTTCATCGACATCCGCGATCGCGGCGGCGTCACGCAGGTGGTCTTCGACGGCGACGACGAGGCGATGATGGCCAAGGCCAAGCGCCTGCGATCCGAGTTCGTGGTCGGCATCGCCGGCCGGGTTCGCCGCCGCTCTCCGGAGACGGTCAATGCAAAGCTCGAGACCGGCGAGGTCGAGATCATCGTCGGCCGGCTGACGATCCTGAACGAGGCGAAGACGCCGCCGTTCCCCGTGGCCGATGAGACGCCCGTGTCCGAGGACGTGCGCCTCAAGTACCGCTATCTGGACCTTCGACGTCCGGGCCTGCAGGGCAACATCGTCCTGCGGCACAGGGTCACCACCGTCATCCGCCAGTACTTCGATCGCCACGGGTTCCTCGAAATCGAGACGCCGATCCTTGGCAAGTCGACGCCGGAAGGGGCGAGGGATTAC
>CANJYC010000184.1 GCA_947478985.1 Acidobacteriota bacterium
ACGCACCGGACATGTTCCTGATGGATGTCCAGCCGGCCCAGCGCGATGGTGTCGCGCAGCTGGTCGATCACGAGAACGGACCCGAGTCTGGGCCGAGGCTGATCCCGGTGCTGCGCGGGCGAATCGTCGGCGTCCGCGGGCGTGAGATCAATCTCGAGAGCTATGAGGATGTCCGTGGCCGTGGAGGCCTGTCGCGGGAGTTCACCATCACCTATCGACCGCAGATGGAGGCGAATGAGAAGCTGATTGCGGGCACGTGGTGGAACACGACGCCCGTCGTCGGGCAGGCTGAGGTCTCCATCGAAGAGAGCCTGCAGCAGCGCTTCGGGATTCAGATCGGCGATGTGATGACCTTTGACGTCCTGGGACGGATTGTCCCGGCCACGGTCACCAGCATCCGCAAGGTCGATTTCCGGGACTTTCGCGCCGGTGGATTCATGCTGGTGTTTCGTCCGGGCACCTTCGAGGAGGCGCCGCACACGTTCATCGCCTCGCTCAAGGCGCCCCGCGAGGCCGGGGCGCGGGCGGCCCTGCAGCGGGCGCTCGTCAATAGCTACCCGAATGTGTCCGTGATCGACCTTCGCGAACTGCTCGACACCATTCAGAGCGTGGTCAGCGGTGTCACGCTGGCGGTCAGTATCGTCGGGGGACTGGTCCTGTTCAGCGGCTGCCTGATCCTGATTGGCGCGGTCTCGATGACCAGGTTCCGCCGCGTCTATGAGGCCGCCATCCTGAAGACGCTGGGTGCCAGCAGCCGCCTCATCGCGATGATGCTGCTGCTCGAATACGGCGTCCTCGGGGCGATCGCCGGGACGGTCGGTGCGCTCGGCGCCGTGGCGCTGAGCTGGGGGGTGGCCCGCTATGCGCTGCAGCTCGAGTGGGAGGCCACGCCGATGATGACGGTGAGCGGGATCGTCGTGACCGCTGTCGTGGTCGCCGCGGTCGGTGTCCTGGCGAGTCTCGGCGTGCTCCGGCACAAGCCCCTGGCCACGTTGCGTGCGGAATGAGTGATAAAATTGCCCCGATGGAATTCGCGGCCTATCGTGATTCGTTGATGCGGAAACGCGGCGAGCTGCTGGGGGGCACGGCGGCCAAACCGCTCCAGTGGACCATGGAGAACAACTCCGGCCGGCAGGGTGACATGGCCGACCAGGCCGACGGCACCAACGAAGTCCACATTCAGCTCAAACTCAAGCAGACCGACGCGAAGATCCTGCAGGCCATCGAAGAGGCCCTGCGCCGGATCGACCAGGGAACCTACGGTGCCTGCCGGGATTGTGGCGAGCCGATCGCCAAGGCCAGGCTCGAGGCGATTCCATGGACCCGTGTCTGCATCTCCTGCAAGGAAAAGCAGAAGTGAAGCAGACAGAATTGCAGCAAGTGCTCACCGAATTTGCGGCCGATCGGCTCGCGCTCGTTCAGCGCCACGAGGCGAGCGCGCGCGAAGTGAGCCACTACGATTTCAATAACACCTACCAGTACGTCATCAACCGGGAAGAGACGCACCTCGGGTGGCTGCAGGCCGCGCTCGCGGACTTCTCTGTGGCGATGCCGGGACCCTCAGCCGGACTTCCGACGCCGCAGGCGCCGAAGAAGGTGAAGAAGGGGGACCTCGGAGTGTTCCGCGAGATCCTCGAAGAGGACTCCCGCGGACTCGGGGCGTTTGTCGAACGCTGGCGTCCGCGCGTGGCGCAATTCACCCAGGCTAGGCACCGGACCATGCTCGACGTCGTCCTCGGTGAATCGCTGGAGCACAAGCGCCTGTTCGACCAGGCCGCAGACGGGTTCGAAGACCTCCTGGGCCGCCGGACCAGTGGTGCGTTGCGCCAGGGCGCGGTGCTGCCGAACCGCTGGATGGAGTGACCCGCGTCGCCATCGCGCTGGGTAGTAACCTCGGCGACCGAGCCCACTACCTGCGCGAAGCGGCCGAGGCGCTTCGTCAGGACATCTCCTCACTCACACTCTCCACGCTGCACGAGACGGTTCCCGTCGGTGTCGGCGACCAGCCGCTGTTCCTGAACGCGGCGGCCGTCGGCTGCACGACCCTCGCCGCTCCAGACCTGCTTGCAGCGCTGCTCGGCGTCGAACGGCAGTTCGGGCGGGAGCGGCCTCATCTCGGCGCTCCGCGCACGCTGGATCTCGATCTGATTCTGTATGGGAACGAGGTGGTCGACACCGCGGCGCTGGCCGTGCCGCATCCGCGCTTCAGGGAGCGCCGGTTCGTGCTGGCGCCGCTGGCTGAGATTGCAGGGGAATGGTGCGACCCGGTGACGGGCCGCACCATTCAGGAGTTGCTGGACTTACTGGGCTGACGAGGCCTCGGGGTGCTTCTGGAACATCCCCTTCCAGCCCTCCTCGAACAGCGTGTAGACCACCGGTACCAGCACGAGCGTCACCATCGTCGAGGCGAGCAGCCCGCCGATCACGACGCGGGCGAGTGGCGCCTGCAGTTCGCCGCCTTCGCCCAGGCCGATCGCCATCGGCACAAGGCCCAGCATCGTTGCAATCGAGGTCATCAGAATCGGTCTCAGCCGCGTGCGGCCGCCGATCTCGACCGCGTCACGGATCGACATCCCGTCGCGATGGCGCAGCGTGTTGATGTAATCGACCAGCAGGATGGCGTTGCTCACTACGATGCCGGCCAGCATGATGACGCCGATATAGGCCTGCATGTTGAAGGACGTGCGCGTCACCAGGAGACCGCCGACCACACCGATGGCGGCCACCGGAATCGAGAACATGATGATGAAGGGGTCGCGCAGCGACTCGTACTGCGACGCCATCACGGCGTACACGAGCAGCACGGCCAGGAGGAGCACCATCTGGAGCTGCTGGAACGACTTGGCCTGTTCCTCCACCTCAGCGCCGAAGCCGACGGAGAAGTCCGGCGGCACACGGATTTCATTGAGGCGCGCCTGGACGTTGGCCACGGCCTGGCTCATCGTCGTTTCGATCTCGGCGTTGACGCGCGTGATCCGCTCCATGTTCTTGCGGTCAATCTGCGTGGGTCCCGCTTCACGGCCAACCTGGAGCAGGTTGCGTGCCGGCACGACCTGCCCGCCGGGTGTGTTCACCAGCACGTCGCCGATGCCCGCGACGCCCTGACGGTCCTCCGCACGGAGGCGCACCACGATGGGGTACTCGTTGCCAAGCTGTCGGAACTGGGCGGCCTGCGTGCCCTGCACGTTTGTCTGGATCGTGTTGGCGACATCCTGGACGCTCATGCCGAGCAGTGCGGCCTTCGGCCGATCAATATGGATGGCAATTTCGGGGCGTCCCTCGTCGCGCCCGGCGCGCACATCGGCGATGCCGTCCGTCGAGGCCATCACCACGCGTGCTTCGCGCGCGATGCGGTTCGCTTCGTCAATGTCGTAGCCGCGGATCTCGAGCGCCAGGCGGCCGGCATCGCCGCCGCCGCCGAATAGACGATTCAGATCGCCGCTGCCACCGGCCGGCGTGGCGCGCACGTTGACGCCGGGTATGCCGGAGAGCTGTCGCCGCAGGTCCTGCGCGATCTGATCGTTGGTGCGCGTGCGTTGCACGCGCGGCACGAGCCGGACGTTCATCAGGACGCGATTGCTGCCCGCATTGCCGCCGAAGCCGAACCCGCCGCCACCGCCGCCGCCGCCACTGGTGATGACGGATACGGCCTCGGGGACTGCGGCCTTGACCATGTCATCCAGCCGCAGCGACAAGGCCTCGGTGCGCTCGATGCGTGTACCCACCGGAAGTTCAGCCGTGACATTGACCTCCCCTTCATCGGACTGCGGGAACAGTTCAACACCGACCATCGGAAAGAGCAGCACCGCGGCCACCACGAGCGCAAAGGCGCCGCCGACGACCGTCGGACGGTGGCGGAGGGCGAGACGAATCAGCGAGCGATAGCCGTCATCCATCCGCTCGAGCAGTTGCTCACCGGCGCGGGACATGCGCGCCCCGAGGCCTGTGGCATCAGCCTCCTCCGACGGCGTCCGCAACCAGCGGGAGCAGAGCACCGGGACGATGGTGACCGCGACAAACAGCGACATGGCCAGCGAGAACATCACGACGAACGACAACTGCGTGAACAGAATGCTTGAGACCCCGGACAGGAACAGCAGCGGCACGAAGACGGCGATGTGTGTGAGCGTCGATGCCAGGATCGCCGACCAGACTTCCTCGCTGCCGTCGATGGCCGCGGTCATGCGGTCCTTGCCCATGTGGAGGTGCCGGTGCGTGTTCTCGAGCACGACGATCGCGGCGTCGACGATCATCCCGATACCGAGCGCGAGGCCGCCGAAGGTCATCGTGTTCAGGGTGAAGCCGCCGAAATAGAGCAGTGCGAAGGTGCCGATGACCGAGACCGGGATCGACGTCGACACAATCAGGGTCGATCGGAAGTCGCGCAGGAAGGCGAAGATGATCAGGATCACCAGGAGGCCGCCGACGAGCGCGTGCTCCTGCACGTTGTTAATCGCGGTTTCGATGAAACTGGACTGATCGTTGGTCACCTGAATGCGGATACCCGGCGTGTCGCGGTTGATACGCGCGATCTCGTCCTTGATGCCCTGGGCCACGGCGACCGTGTTCTGGCCGGACTGCTTGTTGACCGACATCCGGATGCCCGGCTTGCCATCGATGCGCATGAACTGGCGGCGGTCCTCAGTTGAATCCACGACGTCGGCGATGTCGCGGATATAGACCGGCACGCCGGCGCGCGTCATGACAACGAGATTGCGGATGTCGTCGAGGCTGGTGAACTGCCCCTGGCTGCGCACCAGGAAAGTGGCGTCGCCCTGGTTGATCTCGCCGAGCGGCAGGTTCTGATTCTCCTGGCGCAGCAGCGCCACGACGCGCGCGACCGAGAGATTGAGTGCGGTGATCTTCTCCTTCGACAGGTCGATGTGCACCTG
>CANJYC010000185.1 GCA_947478985.1 Acidobacteriota bacterium
GCCGCCGGTGCCACCGCACGGGCGCGCGCCAGCCGATGCAGTTGGCCATCCGCCTCACGCGCACGACCGGCGCGCTGTAGCGCGTCGAACCAGACGAGGCGGGCGCGCGCGATCCGGAGAGGTGTGTGTGCAAGCGCCGCGAGTGTCGAGACGTAAGCGAACACCGTCGCAGCACTGGTGAGGTCGCCGGCCTCCGCGAGCACGCGCAGGTAGGCCGTGTGCGAAATCACTCTGGCGAGCAGAACGCCGGACGCGTCGGCGGCCTCTACCGCGTGTCCGGACCGCTGCCCCGCGTCGAACAGACGCCGCTGCCTCACCAGGACCTTCACCGCCACCGCGTCGACCAGGGCCCTGACGATTGGCTCGCACGCACCGTCGGGCAGCGGCGCCACCACGGCCGCCTCGTCAAGTCTCCCCTGCCGCAGCCGCACACGCGTGAGGACTGCATGCGCCCAGGCGGCAATCGCAGGCGTCCCGGCCGCGGTATCCAACACCATTCGACACAGTGACGCCGCATCGACGAACCGGCCTGCGTCGTACTGCGCCATGCTCTGCCAGAGGCGTGCCCGCAGCGTCGCCTCCACATCCCCAGCGAGCTGCGCATGGTCGGCGGCCTCGCCGCACACCGCCTCCGCGTCGCGCGCGCGCCCACGCTCGATCAGCAGCCGCCCAAGCACCAGGCCACCTTCCGCAGCCGCCGCGAGCGCCCGCCGTCGCACGAGTGCACCCATGCACTCCCGCAGCATCCGTTCCGCCACCGCGTGCCGACCCACACCGGCCAGGGTTGCCGCGCGCTCGATGGCCTCGGTGTATCGCGCCACGTCGGACGGCCACGCCACGGCCAACTGGGACATGCGGCCTCTTCTGCAAGCACGCGCGCACCTGCGAACAGGCTGTGATCGCCTCGATGATCGACGAACCGGGCGCCGGACCACGCAGTTCCTTCGGTATAGAATTGTTCGCGATGCTCAGATTCCTCACCGCGGGAGAGTCACACGGCCAGGCACTCGTCGTGACGCTCGACGGCATGCCCGCGGGACTGCAGCTCGACATCGACGCGCTCAACACGCAGCTCCGCCGTCGGCAGGGCGGCTACGGCCGCGGCCGCCGCATGGCCATTGAAAGCGACCGCGCCGAGATCCTCGCGGGCGTGCGCCACGGCCGCACCACGGGCGCGCCCATCGCCCTTCTCATCCGCAATCGCGACTGGGTCAACTGGCAGCAGACGATGTACGTCGAGGCCGAGATGCCTGAAGGGGCCAGCGGCACGAAGCGCTCGGGCGTGACGCGCCCGCGGCCGGGCCACGCCGATCTGGCCGGCGCGGTGAAATACGGACACGACGATATCCGCGACGTCCTCGAACGAGCCAGCGCACGGGAAACGGCGGCGCGCGTCGCGGCCGGCAGCCTCGCGCGTCAACTGCTCGGACAGTTCGGCGTCCACATCGCGAGTCACGTCTCGGCCATCGGGAGCGTGGTGCTGCCAGAGTCCCGCGTCGTATCGTTCGAGGAAGCACAGGCCCAGCCGGATGATGCGCCGCTCCGGTGCGTCGACGAGGCGCTCCAGCAGCAGATGATTGCCGCCATCGACGCGGCCAAGGCCGCCGGCGACACGATCGGCGGTGCCTTCGAGGTGATCGCCACCGGCCTGCCGCCGGGCCTCGGCTCCTACGTGCAGTGGGATCGCAAGCTCGATGGCCGTCTCGGCCAGGCGCTGATGTGCATCCACGCCATCAAGGCCGTCGGCATCGGCATCGGCCCCGACGTCGCGGTGCGGCCGGGCTCGCGCGTCCACGACGAGATCCTGCCGCCCGCCGCCGGCAGCGACGCGCCTGCTCGACCCACCAACAATGCGGGCGGGCTCGAGGGTGGCGTCACCAACGGCCAGGATGTGCGTGTCTCCGGCTTCATGAAGCCGATTGCCACGCTGATGAAACCGCTGCGCTCGGTGGACATCAGCACGATGAGCGAAGCGCCCGCGGCGATCGAACGGAGCGACGTCTGTGCCGTGCCGGCCGCCGCCGTGGTCGGTGAAGCCATGGTGGCGTTCGTCCTGGCCGACGCATTCCTCGAGAAGTTCGGCGGCGATTCGATTGATGAGATTCGCGCGCACGTCGAGGCCACCGCCGAGCAGGTCCGGCGCCGCTTCACGGCCCGCCCCCCTGCATGATTCGACCGATCCTCCGCCACGGCGCGGGCGTGCTGCACACGCCTGCGCGCCCGGTCGACGCGATTACGCCGGATATTCTCCAGCTCATCGACGACATGATCCAGACGATGTATGTCGCGCCCGGCATCGGCCTCGCCGCGCCGCAGGTCGGTGTCGCGCTCCGCATCTTCGTGGCCGACATCTCCGTCGGACGCAACCCGGCCGACCTGCTCACCTTCATCAACCCGGAGTTCGTCGAGCGCGACGGGATGCAGCTCGAAGAGGAAGGCTGTCTCAGCGTGCCCGGCTTCGAAGCCACGGTCGCCCGTCCGCAGCGCGCGGTCGTCAGGGGGCTCGACCGCGACGGCAAGGAACAGATTGTCGAAGGCACCGGCCTGCTGGCCCGCTGCTTCCAGCACGAGATGGACCATCTCGATGGCACGCTCTTCGTGGATCGCCTCAGAGGTCTCCAGAAGGATCTGATCGTCCGCAAGATCAGGAAGCTCAACCGCGCCGGCAAATGGTAGCGGGGCGCGCCTGATGCGCATCGTCTACTTCGGCACGCCGCAGTTCGCGGTGCCGACGCTCCGACGGCTCCTCGCCTCCTCCCACACCGTCGTGGGTGTTGTCACGCAGCCGGATCGTCCGCGCGGCCGAGGCCAGAAGGTCTCGCACGCGCCGGTCAAGGCGCTGGCACTCGAACACGGCGTGCCCGTCTACCAGCCGTCGCGGCTGCGCGAGCCGGTGGTCGCCGAGACCCTGCGCGTCTGGCAGCCGGACCTCGGTGTCGTGGCCGCCTACGGCCGGCTGATCCCGGACGACCTGCTCGCACTGCCCCGCCTCGGCATGATCAACGTCCACGGATCCCTGCTGCCGAAGTATCGCGGTGCGGCGCCCGTGCACCGCGCGGTCATCGACGGCGAGACGGCGACCGGGGTAACCATCATGCGCGTCGTCACCGAGCTCGACGCCGGCGACATACTTGCCACCGTCACGCACCCGATCGGCTCGGACGACACGAGCGAAGCCGTCGAGCACGCGCTCTCGGAACTCGGTGCGGCGCTGCTTGCCGAGGTCGTCGACAGGCTCGCGGTCGGTCCGGTCGAGGGCGTGCCGCAGGACAACCGCCTGGCGACCTATGCCCAGAAGATCACCCGGGACGACGGACTCATCGACTGGGCGCTGCCGGCCGTCGCCATTCACAACCGTGTGCGCGGCCTCTATCCGTGGCCGCACGCGTTCACCTATCTCGACAGCGCGCGCCTCATCATCCTGAAGACGCGCGTGGTTGAGGGTGTCGCGCCGGGCTCGCCTGCCGCGCCAGGCACGATCGTCGGCGACTCCCGTGACGCGATCCACGTCGCGGCCGGGTCGGGCACCTGCCTGGCGATCGAACAGCTGCAGCCCGAGGGCCGGAAACCAATGACCGCGCGCGAGTTCCTGTCGGGCCGCGCGCTGCCGTCCGGCTCACGCTTGTCACGACCGTGACGGCGCCAGCCCGCACCGCCGCATATCACGCGCTGCGCGCCATTGCCGGCGGGCGTGTGGACCTGCCCACCGCGCTCGCGAAGAGCCGCGAGCACCTGGTGGACGAGCGCGACCGATCGCTCGCCGCCGAGATCGTCACCGGCACGCTGCGCTGGCAGCGCAGTCTCGATCACCTGATCGCGCACTTCGCCAAGCGTCCCATCGCCCGCCTCGATCCCGAGGTGGTGCTCATCCTGCGCCTGAGCCTCTACCAGGTTCTCCATCTCAGCCGCGTGCCCGCGTCGGCGGTCGTCGACGACGCCGTTGACCTCACGCGTGGCGCGCGCAAGCCGAGCGCCACCGGGTTCGTCAACGCCGTGCTACGCCACACGCTACGCGAGCGGTCCAACCTGCCGTGGCCGCCACGGCCGGAGGGCACCGCCGATCGGGCGGCCGTCCTCGCCTATCTCGGCATCACCTGCTCGCACCCCGAGTGGCTCGTCGGACGGTGGCTCGACCGCCACGGCCTCGAGGCCACCGAGCGCTGGGTGCAGTTCAACAACGAGACGCCTCTGCTCACGCTGCGGGTCAACACGCTGCGCGCGTCGCGCCCGGAGGTCTTGAGCATCCTGGCCGCCGATGGCATTGACGCCACGCCGACGCGCTACGCGCCCCACGGCCTCACCGTTACCGCCGGGCATCCGCTGCGGCAACCCTTGCAGGGACTTTTCTTCGTCCAGGACGAAGCCTCGCAGCTAGTGCCGCTGGCGGTCGGTGCGCGTCCAGGCGAGCGCGTGCTCGACCTGTGCGCGTCTCCCGGCGGCAAGACGACCGCGATGGCTGCCGACATGGCGGACGCGGGATCGATCGTCGCCTGCGATGTGCGGCCCAAGCGGATGGTGTTGCTGCAGGAGACGGTGCGCGCCAGCGGCGCGTCCCATGTCGAGCAGGTGCTGGTGAGCAGCGTGGGCGCGCTCCCCTTCGAGCCCACGTTCGACCGCGTCCTCGTCGATGCCCCCTGCTCCGGCCTCGGCACGATCCGTCGCGACCCCGACATCCGGTGGCGCCGCACGGAGGCGGATCTGGCCTCGCTCGCGCAGGCCCAGGTCACGCTCCTGGCCAGAGCTGCCGAGGTCGTACGACCGGGCGGACGGCTCGTCTACGCGACCTGTTCGAGTGAGCCGGAGGAGAACGAGCAGGTGGTCGACGCCTTCCTCGCCGCGCACCCGGCATTCGCGCCGCTCGATCTGCGGACC
>CANJYC010000186.1 GCA_947478985.1 Acidobacteriota bacterium
AGCTTCGCCATGCCGTAGCTGTCGCCGACCATCGTGTGCTGCGCATCGACCCGGGCACGCAGCGCCTGGTTCTCAGCTTCCAGCCGCTGCTGACGCAGCGCATTGCGAACCACGAGCACCGTCTTCTCGAGAGAGAGCGGCTTCTCGACGAAGTCGAACGCGCCCATCTTGATGGCGCGCACCGCCGACTCGACATTGCCATGCCCGGAGATGATCACGACCTGCGAGTCAATCTGCCGCTCGCGCATCCGTGTCAGCGTCGCCAGGCCATCCATGCCTGGCAGCCACACGTCCAGGACCACCACATCGAACGACTGCTGTCCGAGCTTATCGAGCGCGGCCTCACCGCTCTCAACGGCGTCGACGTCATAGCCCTCGTCGCGCAGCACACCACTCAGGGCACTCCGCACGCCGGGCTCATCATCAACAATCAGAATCGAAGGCATCAGTAAATGACTCCCGACCCCTTTCCTAAGCGGGAAGCTCAATCGCGAAGCGGGTGCCGCGCGGAATATTGTCGGTGACATCGAGACTCCCGCCATGCTCCGCGACAATGCGGCGGACAATCGCCAAGCCGAGACCGCTGCCACGCTGCTTGGTCGAGTAGTACGGCAGGAACAGCTTGTCACGCTCGGCGGCCGGGATGCCGGGGCCGTTGTCCGCGATCACGACCCGCACGAGGCTGTTGGCCGGTTCGTAATAGGTTTCGATATCGATGTGGCCGGACTGCGCCATGGCTTCGATGGCATTGTCGACCAGATTAATGATGACGCGACGCATCTGCTCCGGATCGACCGACACCTTCGGGAGCGTCGGGGCATATTTCGGCGTCAGCACCACGTCGGGAAAGATCCCCGTGTACAGGCTCAGCGCATCGGTCAGGAGCGCGTGGAGGTCCGTGGGCACCGCGCGCGGCGCCGGCATTCTGGCGAATTGCGAAAACTCGTCGACCAGTCCCTTCAACGACTCCACTTCGCCCACGATTGTCGACGTGCATTCGTCCACCAGCGCCCGTGTCGGCTCCGGCGCCGTCGTGAAATGACGCCGCATGCGTTCCGCACACAACTGAATCGGCGTCAGCGGATTCTTGATTTCGTGGGCAAGCCGGCGCGCCACCTCACGCCAGGCGGCCACTTTCTGCGCCCGGATGAGGGGTGTCACATCGTCGAAGACGAGCACGACGCCCTCGGACGCCCCGTCGTCACGGCGCAGCGGCGTGGTCATCACGGCCAGGTGATACTCCCGGCCTCCGCGGGTAATCGCCACTTCCTGGGGCAGCGAATTCTCCCGGCTCCGCGACGCATCGTCGATCAAGGTTGCCAGCGGCTTCAACTCCGGGGCGCCGAATACCGCCGATGCGGGCAGCCCGACCACGTTGGCCTCAATGCCGAGCAGGCGGACCGCCGCTGAGTTGGCGGTGCGCAGCCGCCCGGCCGCATCCACCGAGACCACGCCGGTGGCGATGCGATCGAGAATGGTCTCGACGTAGCGGCGACGGCCCTCGACATCCTCATGCTTCCGCTCCAGTTCCACCGACGCCCGCTCGACGCGGCGGCGACTGGCCGACAGCTCCCCCGCCATGCGGTTGAAGGCTTCAATCAATGAGCCGAACTCGTTGGTCGACTCCGGAATGACGCGATGGTCGAGATGCCCCGCGCCGATCTCGTTCGCAGCGGTCGCCAGCACCTGAATCGGACGGGTGATGCGTTTTGCCAGGTAGAGACCCATCCAGGTGGCCGCAACCAGAATCATGAGCGTGAGCATCAGGAAGAACGACAGGTATACGCCGGTGAGCGGCTGCTTGAGCACGCGCAACTGCTGGTAGTCCTCATAGGCGCGCGCCATGCCGCGCGCCCGCGCGGCAAACTGTCCGGTGAGATATTCACTGGCGATGACCACGCCACGGACAGGCCCGTTTGGCGAGGTGCGTATCGGCACCGCGGTACGTATCAACTCGCCGCCGTTCGGCAGCTGGCTGATGTCACGCGCCTCTGCGCCCCGCACCGCAGTACGCTCGGCCAGTCGATCCGCAGAGGCCCGCGAATAGTCGCGCGGCAGGCTGGGCGCCGCCACGTCCACCACGGGAATGACACGAGGACTCGTGCCCACCCCGCTGCCGACCCTGTAGACTTCGGCCAGCTCAACCCGCTCCTGCAGCACATCCGGCGTGACGATGTCACGGACCCGGCCGTTATCCGCCGCCGCGAGGTCGACGGTCGACAGCGCGCGGGCAAAACGCCGCGCCTGTGCCGAGACGAGCCGCTGCTGTTCCTGATAGTAGTCGCCGGCGATCGTGTTTGCCGACGACAGCATCTCGTCCATCGGCGCATTGAACCAGCGGTCCACGCTGTTGCGGATCAGCTCACTGCCGACCAGCAGCACGAGCACCGCGGGAATCAGCGTCATGCCGAGCAGGACCGCGACGAGCTTGGCGCGGAAGCGCGCAAACGGCAGCGCCTTCCGCCGCTCGACCACCAGCTTGACGATGTTGCGCGCCAGCACGAAGACCAGCGCCACCAGCATCGTCAGATTGGTGGCGGACAGGGCGTAGAGCACGAACTCGGTGAGAAAGTCAGGCGAGAGCGTGGCGGAACGACTCGCCAGCGTCAGCAGGCCTCCCAGACCGACCACGAGGATCGCGATCCCCACCAGCAGCAGTTTGGTGTTGTCGTGAAACGGTCGGCGGCGAGGCGGCACGGTGCTGCTCTCCGGTGGCGGAGCCACCCGTTTCCCCGCCGAGGTGTCCTGCTCAAGAGTTAGGGCCATGCCGCGTCCCTACTCTTTGGCGTTCAGGAGGTCCTTCAACTCGCTCATAAACTCACCAACATCACGGAAGGAGCGGTACACCGACGCAAACCGGACATACGCCACCTTGTCGAGCCGTTTCAGCTCATCCATGACGACCTTGCCGACCTCCTCGGTCCCCATTTCCTTTTCGGGCCGCTCCTGCAGGCTCGCTTCAACCTTGTCGGCAACGCTCTCAATCGAGGAGATGCTGACCGGTCGCTTCTCGCAGGCCTTCAGCAGGCCCGAGATGAGCTTCTGCCGCTCGAAGCGCTCGCGCGTGCCGTCCTTCTTGATCACCATGTAGGCGATCTCGTCAATCCGCTCGTAGCTGGTGAAGCGACGGCCGCAGCCGAGGCACTCCCTCCGCCGGCGAATGACCTCGCCTTCCTTGCTCTCGCGCGAGTCGACGACCTTATCTCCGAGATGTGCGCAAAACGGGCATTTCATCGGTATCGGGTAACTCCTCGTCACGTGCGCTGCCGGTCATGTCCTGCAGCCCGCGCATGCTCAAGCCGTCCTGGGCCATGAATATCAACCCCACGACCACGACCGGAAAAAACGATAACGCGTGCGTCACGATCGCCGCGGCCACAGCCGCGTCGTTCGGGGCACCGAAGAACGTCGTCACCCCGATGCGATAGGCCTCATGGAAGCTCCCGACGGCGCCGGGCGTCGGCACGGCAACACCGATGACCAGCAGGGCCTGCAGCAGAAAGCTGCCGGTGAACGGCATCTCAATACCGAACGCGCGCGTCACCAGCCACGCTTCGGTCGACAGCGCCAGCCACAACGGAAAGGACCAGAGCACCGCGATGACCAGCATCCTCGGCTCCCGCGCCGCCGCGAAGCCAGTGCTGAAGGTGTGCGCCAGCGAGCCGAGGCGGTGTCCCAGACGGCGTGGCAGCACGCGCGCCGCCGTGGCCACAAGCGCGCCGATCCGTTCAGGATGCGTCGCCAGTATCCACATCAGCCCCATCAGCAGGACCGCGACCAGGCTCCCGATCGCCGCAGAGATTTCAATCGGACCCCGAAATCTGGGTGGAAGCGAGGCTGCATTGGAAAAGCCCCAGACATAGACCGCCAGCAGCGCAAGCACGGCGAGGAAATCAAGCACGCGCTCCATCACGACGGTGGCAAAGGTCGCCGGCACGCTCAGGCCCTCCTGTCGCGCAAGGAGATAGGGGCGCAGGATGTCGCCAGCGCGAGCGGGCAGCACGGAAAGAGCGGCAAACCCAATGATCGTGGTGCGAAACGCCGTCCGAAATCGCGTGGGGCCGATCGGTCTGAGCAGGTACTGCCACCGCAGCGCGCGAATCCAGAAGGTGAGACCGACACAGACAAATGCCCCGACTAGCATGTCGGTCCGCGCCTGGCGCACCTGACTCCAGACATCGCCCAGATTCGCGCTGCTTAGAAACCATGCGAAGAGGGCAATCGCCAGAAGCGACACCAGTGCGGTTCGGATCCCCATCGAGCTACACAATATATCAGGCTCAGATCGCACAACGGACGCTTTGTGTTGCGTACTGTTGCAGCGCAACAGCCATCCCTGTAAGATGCGCGCTTCCCCAAGGACAAGTGTTGCCCCTCGCTGCTCCCCTTCTCGAAACACGACTGCACGGTGTCGCACCGCATCGACGCGGCAAAGTACGGGATATCTACGACGCCGGTGACGCGCTGATCTTTGTCGCCACGGATCGGATCTCTGCGTTCGACTACGTCCTCGGCACAGGTATTCCTGACAAGGGCAAGGTCCTCACGCAACTCTCGACCTTCTGGTTTGGGCGCACGCAGCACATCGTTCCGAACCACCTCATCTCGACCGATGTGCCTGAATTTCCAGGCAGAGCCATGCGGGTGACCAAGACCGCGCCCGTCCTGATCGAGTGCGTGGCCCGTGGCTACCTCTCGGGCTCGGCGCTGAAGGAATACCAGGCCACCGGATCGGTGTGCGGCGTAGCGCTGCCACCGGGCCTGCGCGAATCGGATCGCCTGCCCGCGCCGATCTTCACCCCTGCGACCAAGGCGGACAGCGGCCATGACATCAATATCAGCATTGAGGAGGCTGCGCGCGTG
>CANJYC010000187.1 GCA_947478985.1 Acidobacteriota bacterium
GGTCGTGCTCGAGAACGTCGCCAGGGACTACAGCAGCGACACGATTTTCATCTTCGGGCACAGCAAGGCCGGCGAACGACTGACCGGGACGCGCGCCGACCTGATGCTGATGCGCGATTACCTTACGGCGATGCTGGACTACGTGCGGAAGGGGATCGCGGCCGGCAGGTCACGCGACGAGATCGTCAAGGCCGCCACGCTGCCTGGCTTCGAATCGTGGGAGCGGCCGGCCTCTGGCGCGCTCGAGCCGGCCTACGATGAGCTGACCGGCCGGAGCTAGACGGTACGGAGCTGGGCCCCGGACGGGGCCTCGAGTTCCCGCTGGAGGTCGGCGACCCGCCCGTCGGGCGGATTTTCCACGCCGACGAGGATGAAGCCGTTCGAGACCTCGGGGTCGTACAGCCTGCCGCCGCGGCCCAGTCCGGCGGTCACGACCAGCGTGATGACCGTCGCGATGATGGCGCCGAGCATCGTCAGCTCGAACGTGATGATCAGATTGGGCCACCAGGCCCAGGTCGGCAGCCCGCCGACGTTGATCGGCCACGACATCTCGGACACCCACGCGAGACCCAACGCGATCGACATCCCGACGAGACCGCCGGCGCAGGCAATCCACCAGATCCCGCTGGCCTTGTCCATCTGGCCGAACTCGTAGTCTTCCATCGGCTGGGACGAGATGACGGTGATGTCACGGTCGGCCAACCCGAGGGCACGCAGCCGGTCGACCGCCTCCTGCGCCGACGAGCCCTCACGATAGAGCGCGTAGACCGCCTTCACAGGTGCAGCTCCCCGAGCTTGTGATGCTCGGTGGCGGGCGGGATGAGCGACGGCGACGGATGGTCGCCCGCCTTCATCTCCCAGATCGAGATGATCGGCACGACCTTCGCAAACAGGACATACAGCAGACACATGGCCGCAAATGTCGCAACGGTGATCGTGATTTCCGCGGGCTGCGGCCGGTAGCTGCCGAAGCTGTAGGGCAGGTACTTGTGTCCGAGTGACGGCACGATGATGAGGTACCGCTCGAGCCACATGCCGATGACGACACCAATCGAGGCGATGACGCAGCCGGTGATCGTGCGGAACTTCCGGATGCCGAGGATGATGAGCGGCAGCACGAAGTTGCAGATGACCATCGTCCAGTAGAGCGGCGCATAGTTGTCGCGCTGCGTCTGCCAGAAGACCGTCATCTCAGAGGGCTCGTTGCCGTAGTAGGTGACGAGCCGTTCGTTGAAGACGAAGTAGCCCCAGAGCAGCGCCATCACGAGCAGCAGCTTGCCGAGGTTCTCGAAATGCAGCGGCAGCAGGTACTCCTGCAGGCGCAGCACCTTGCGGAGCACCGCCATCGCGATGATCAGACCGGCGATGCCGCTGAAGATGGCGCCGGCCACGAAGTAGGGCCCGAAGATCGTCGACTGCCACATCGGCACGGGCGCCATCGAGAAGTCGAACGAGACGATCGTGTGCACCGACACCGCGACCGGGATGATGGCGACCGCCATGATCGACATCGCCGACTCGAGGCGATGCCACTGCTTCGGCGTGCCGCGCCAGCCGAGCGCCAGCGTGCGGTAGATGCGGTGACGCAGGCCGGTCGTCTTGTCGCGGACCACGGCGAAGTCGGGAATCATCGGCAGGAGCAGAAACAGCATGCTGCCGGTGAGGTAGGTGTTGATGGCGAAGAAGTCCCAGACCAGAGGGGAGCGGAAGTTCGGCCAGATGAGCCGCTCGCTGGAGTACGGGAACAGCCAGAACGCCAGCCACGGACGGCCAAGGTGAATGATCGGGAACATCGCACCGATCATCAGGGCGAAGGCCGTGATCACCTCCGCGCACCGCGTCACCGGACGGCGCCAGCCCGCATTGACGAGGCGCAGGATCGCCGAGATGAGCGTGCCGGCATGGCTGATGCCGATCCAGAAGACGAAGTTGGTGACGTAGAAGCCCCAGTAGATCGGCCACCGGATCCCGGAGATGCCGAAGCCGAAGAACATCTGGGTCACCCAGGCCACGGCCCCGGCGGCAACGATGCTGCCGAGCAGCGCCACCAGCAGATAGAAGCGCCATGAGGTCTGCAGCAGCGGCCGCAGCAGATCGGCGCTCATCCGTTCCGGTGAGGGGTGCGAGTGCGTGACGTTGGACGCCGTGGCCATCGCTAGGACTGCGCCCGCTCGAGGTAGGTGACGTTCGGGCGCGTGCCGAGATCCTCGAGCAGCACCTCGCCGCGCGGTGACCGCGTGAGCCGCGACACCGCGCTCTCCGGATCCTGGAGGTCGCCGAAGACGAGCGCCTGCGCCGGACACGACTGCGCGCAGGCCGGCTGGATCTCGCCGTCACGCACGGGGCGCGATTCGGCTTTGGCCTGGATCGTCGCCCCCTTGATGCGCTGCACGCAGAACGTGCACTTCTCCATCACGCCGACTTCACGCAGCGACACGTCCGGGTTCAGCTGCAGTTGCAGGGGCTTGTCCCACGACGGGTTGAAGAAGTCGAAGAACCGCGCGTTGTAGGGGCACGCATTGGCGCAATAGCGGGTGCCGATGCAGCGGTTGTACACCTGGGCGTTGAGACCATCCTCCGTGTGATGGCTCGCATAGGTCGGGCAGACCGGCTCGCACGGCGCGTTGTTGCACTGCTGGCACATCACCGGACGGAACTTCAACCGTACGTCCGGATACTCCCCTTCCCAGTACCGCTCGACGCGAATCCAGTGCTTGGCCCGGCCGCGAGCCGCCTGATCGTCGCCCACGGTCGAGATGTTGTTCTCCGCGTGGCACGCGGTCACGCACGCGCCGCACCCGGTGCAGCGGTCGAGATCGACGGCCATGCCCCACTGCGCCATGTCTAGCGGCCCTCTTCGAGATGTTCGCGCATGCCGCCTGCGAACAGGATGAGACTACCGTCCGGCGCGGACGCGCGCGCCACCTGCACGCGCGTCGCCGCCCACGCCAGAGCGCCGGTCGTGGACTCGGTGAGTGGCGCGATGAGCCCCGCCGGATTGTCGCCGCGGCCGCTCGCGTAGCGCGTGAAGTTCTGGTGCCCCTGCCCGACCGGCATCGCCACGACGTCGGGCGCGATCCCGGGCGAAATCACGGCCGGCGCCCTCACGGTCCCCTGCGTCGAGGTCAGCGTCACGATATCGCCGAGCCCGATGCCAAGCCGCTCCGCGGTGAGAGGATTGATCTCGACCCAGCTGCTCCACATCGCCGAGGTGAGCGGATCCGGCAGTTCCTGCAGCCACGGCAGGTGCGCCACCGAACCGTCGCCGAACTGCGAGGACGGGTACGGCAGGAAATGGAACGGATACTGCCCGGCGTCGCCGTCGAACTCCGCCGTTGCTGACACGGGATTCGCCGTCACTGAGGACGCAGGCGCCGCTGCCGCACCCGCGGGAAGACTCCCCCACCAGCCGCCCCGTTCCTGCGCTTCCGCCCAGGCGTCCCCGCCAGCGGCGGCCGGTGGCAGGGCGGCGAACGTGGCGCTCAGCACGGCGTCGAACGTGTCCGGCAGCGCCGGCGTGACCGGTGCCGACAGTGTGCGCGCCACCTGCAGCAGCACATCGGGCATCGCGCGCGTATCGTGCAGCGGGCGCATCGCGGGGGCCGCAGCGCTGGCGACGGCGACCAGCGAACCGGACTCGGGCGCCGACTCGGCCCACGACTCGAGAAACGAATGGTCCGGCAGGATCAGGTCGGCCAGCGCGCTCGTCTCGTCGAGGAAGCTGCCGAAGCTCACGATGAACGGCACCTGATCGAGCGTCTCGCGCACGCGCCACGCGCGCGGCGCCGTGAACACCGGGTTCGCGCCGTCGATGAGTAGCACCTGCGGCGTTGACGTCAGCAGTCCCGGCAGTCCGGCCGCGGCACCAGCCGACTCCCTGACACGGAACGCGCTCATCTGCGGCGTGAAGAAGACCCCACCCGGTTGTTCGACGCTGCCGAGCAGCGCATTGAGTGCATTCACCGCCAGGGCGTTGAAGAGGCCATTGGTGTGCGCCAGCGGTGCGCCGCCGATGATCGCCACCGCGGGACTCGATTCCGCCAGCTCGCGCGCCAGCCGCTCGATGCGGCGCGCGTCGACCCCGGTCACCTTCTGCACCTGGTCCGGCGTATACGCAGTGAGCCCCTCCGACCATCCCGCCACGAGCGTCCCCGCGCGGCCGGCCGCGTCGGCGGAACGAAGCCCGGCGGCGACCAGCGCGTGCGCCAGCCCCAGCGCGAGCACCCCTTCCGTTCCCGGCGTGACAGGGACCCACTCATCTGCGTTGGCGCCGGTCTGCGACATCCGCGCTTCAACCTGGACGAACGCACCGCGGACACCGCGGCGTCCCTGCCGCATCTCGCCGTAGGCATGCGTATGCGAGACCGGCGAGTTCCAGGTGCCGAGAATGTCGGCGCCGAAGTTCAGCACATAGCGGGCGCGGGCGAGATCAAAGGTCGGCAGCTGATGACGCCCGAAGCTCATCGCGTTGGCCTGCCGCAGCACGTCGTCGCCGAACAGATCGAAGTGCACCGCCGGCGGCGCGCCGAACCGCGTCAGGAATGCGTCGACGAGCGCCAGACGCTGACCGGGGATGTCGCGCGACAGGAAACCAAGCGCCCGCTGGTTGCCCGCGGCGGCAAGCGCATCAAGCCTGGCGACGAGTTCGGCTATGGCGGCGTCCCACCCGATGGGCTGATATTGGCCGTCGCCGCGCGTGCCCGAGCGCTTGAGCGGCTGTGTAATGCGATCGGGGTGATACGTGATCTGAATGGCTGCCTGGCCGCGGGCGCAGAGCCCCCCGTGGCTCACCGGGTGCGACGGGCTTCCTTCGAGCTTCTTTGCCGCGAGGATCGTCACGAGTCCCGCCTGACCCTTCCGCA
>CANJYC010000188.1 GCA_947478985.1 Acidobacteriota bacterium
CCCGCGCGGGACGAGTAGGGACGCGCCTGCTCGGCGAGTTGCAGGATGCGGTCCTTGGGGAAGGCTCGAACGGGCAGGTAGTTGTAGCCCGCCCAGCAGAAGCGGCAGAGGTTGGCGCAGCCGCGCACGACCTCGATGAGGAAGCGCGAACCGAACTCGGTGTCCGGCGTGAAGATGGTGGTCGCCGGCGGATCGACCGCCTCAGTCGTCTTGAGGGCCGCTTTCTTGACCACCGGTGGCGCCCCCGTGCCCTCGCGTGCGGCGTAGGCGGCGATGGTCCCGTCGGCGCCGTAGGTGACATCGTAGAACGAGGGCACGTAAAAGCCCCGCTCCTGCACCAGCCGATGCATCAGGTCGTCGCGATCGGACGCGGACTGGAATGCACGCAGCAGTGGGGGAATCAGCGCCTCCCCTTCCCCGGCGGCGATGACGTCCGCGAACAGCGCGAGCGGCTCAGGGTTGACGAAGGTCACGGCCCCGCCAATCAGGATCATCGGATGGTGGTGTGTGCGCTCGGCGGCGCGCGCCGGAATGCCCGCGAGCCGCAGCATCGTGAGGACGTTGGTGTAGTCCCACTCGAACGACACCGAGAAGGCGAAGATGTCGAACTCGGACACCGGCGTCTGGGACTCGATCGTCACCAGGGGTTCGCGCGCCGCGATCTGCGCCGCGAGCTCGGTCTTCGGCGGCAGGAACACCCGCTCGCAGACGATGTCGGCTTCGGCGTTGAACAGCTTGTACACCGTCTGAAGCCCGAGATTCGACATGCCGACGAAGTAGGTGTTCGGAAACGCGAGCGCCACACGCAGCTTGCCGCCATGCGGCTTGCGCACGTATCCCACCTCCTTCGAGAGGAGTTCGCGGGCGCGTTCGTACTGCGGGCGGTGTTTCATGAATCCAGTGAAGGCGGTACAAACAGCAACGCGCGAACTGCGGCTGGAACGCCGCCGCTCGCGCGTACTGTGGCTCTGGCTACTGTACCAGACGGTAAGTGTGCGTTGCGAAATTACGTTCGCGGGTGGCGCTGGACGGGGCGCCTCGCCCGCGCCGCAGGCCCGACAGGGCCGGGCACGGGTGGGGCTGTCCAGCGACAGGACCCGCTACGGGTAATTTCGCAATGCACTCTCAGCTCTGCCGTCGGAGAAACGCCGGGACGTCGAGCGGAGATGACAGGTCGAGGTTCAGCTCTTCACCGGAGCCTCCGCCGCTCGCCGCCTGCGGGAGCGCGGTCCCCGAGGGCAACGTCACGTCGAGCCCTGGCCGGCGATTGAGCGTCAGCTGCGGTGCTGCCTGGGACGGCGTCATCTGGGACGGCGCCATCTGAGGGGACACAGCCTGGTGCGCCGCTGGCTGCTCCGCCGCCGTCCGGCTCAGGTGCTGGGTATAGTGCTGCAGGTCGACCGGGGTCTGCAGCGCGGCCGCCGGCATCCCGCGGCCCATCCCCTTGTGGTCAAAGCCGGTGGCAATCACGGTGATCTTCACCTTGCCCATCAATGCCGGGTCGACCACCGCGCCGAAGATGATGTTGGCATCCTCGTGCGCCGCCTCCTGAATGATGCACGACGCCTCATTGACCTCCATCAGCGAGAGGTCCGGGCCGCCGGTGACATTGATGATCACGCCGCGCGCGCCGTTGACTGAACTGTCCTCGAGCAGCGGGCTCGACACTGCCTTCTGTGCGGCCTGCATCGCGCGCCCGTCGCCCTCGGCGGTGCCGGTCCCCATCATGGCCACGCCCATGCCGGACATGATCGTCTTCACGTCCGCGAAGTCGAGGTTGATGAGCCCGGGGACGAGAATGAGGTCCGAGATTCCCTGGATGGCCTGACGCAGCACGTCGTCAGCCATGGCGAACGCCTCGCTCATCGGCGTGCGTCTGTCGATGATCCCGAGCAGCCGCTCGTTGGGGATGGTGATGACGCTGTCGACGCACTCGCGCAGGGCCTCGAGTCCGGCCTCGGCGTGCATCGCACGCTTCTTCCCCTCGAACTTGAACGGCTTGGTGACCACCGCAATGGTGAGCGCACCGAGCTCACTGGCCAGGCTCGCGATGACGGGTGCCGCGCCGGTGCCGGTGCCGCCGCCAAGGCCGGTCGTGACAAAGATCATGTCAGCGCCGGAGAGCGCCTGAATGATCGTATCAGTGTCCTCGAGCGCCGCCTGGCGGCCGATGTTCGGGTCGGCGCCTGCGCCGAGTCCCTTGGTCAGCTTGCCCCCGATGGCAATCTTCACCGTCGCCCGGCTGTGATCGAGCGCCTGTACGTCGGTATTCGCCACGATGAACTCGACGCCGCCGAGGCCGACATCGACCATGCGGTTGACGGCATTGCAGCCGCCGCCACCGACACCCACCACCTTGATCTTCGCGCCTCGGCGCGCTTCCGGATCGAGCATCAGTCGCAGGTTGTCCGCCTCATGCTGACTCATTCATTGCCTCCACGTATCAGAAGAACTCTTTGAAGATTCCGCGCAGCCGACCGGCCATCCGGCCGAAGGTGCCGGCGCCGACGCGAACGGCCTCCGGCATCCGATTGCGATGTGCATACAGCACGAGACCGACCGGCGTTGCGAACGTCGGACTGTTGACGTGATCGGCCAGACCGCCCACGCCGACGGGACAGCCGCGCCTGATGGGCAGGTCGAAGATCTGCTCGGCGATTTCCGGCATCCCCTCGAGGATCGAGCCGCCGCCGGTCAGCACGATGCCGGAGTTGAGCGACTTCTCATAGCCGGCCCGGCGGATCTCGTCCCACACCAGGTGGAAGATCTCCTCGGCGCGCGGCTGCAGGATCTCCGACAGGATGCGCCGGGGCATCAGCCGCGACTTGCGCCCGCCGACACTGGCGACCTCGATGGTGTCGTCCTCGTCCACCATCGACGACAGCGCGCAGCCGCTCTTGCGCTTGACTTTTTCGGCGTCCGGGATTGGCGTGCGCAGCCCCACCGCGATGTCGTTGGTGAAGTGATCGCCGCCGACGGCGACGACGCCCGTGTGCCAGAGGCTACCGCGCTCGAAGATGGCCAGGTCCGCGGTGCCGCCGCCGATATCGACCACGGCGACGCCCAGCTCCTTCTCGTCCGGCATCAGCACGGCCTCGGCCGCGGCGAGCTGCTCGATCACGGTGTCGACCACGGTCACGCCCGCGCGGTTGACGCACGCGATGAGGTTCTGGGTCGAGGAGGTGGCACCGGTCACCACGTGCACGTTGACCTCGAGGCGCGCGCCCGTCATGCCTATGGGCGCGCCGATGCCGTCCTGCTCGTCAACGACGAAATCCTGCGGCAGCACGTGCAGGATCTCACGCCCTGTCGGCAGCGCCACCGCCTTGGCGGCGTCGATAGCCCGCCGCACGTCGTCCCGCGTGATTTCGCGGTTCTTGCCGGCGACGGCGATGACACCCCGGCTGTTGAACCCCTTGATGTGCGGGCCTGAGAGCGCGAGGTGCACGGAGTCCACCTCGATCCCGGCCATCAGTTCCGCCTCTTCGATCGCCTTCTTGATCGACTCGACGGCTGCCTCGAGGTTCACGACGACGCCGCGCTTGATGCCGCGCGACTCGGCGACGCCGATGCCGACGATGTCCACGCTGCCGTCGTCGTGGCTCTCACCCACGACGGCGCAGACGTTCGACGTGCCGACATCGAGCCCGACCAGGTACCGCTCTCTTCGTGCCACTAATGTCCTCCGCCCTGTGCTTTCTGTGCCCCGGGCGTCGCGCCCAGGGGCCTGACGTAGACGCGCTCGTCGAACCGCAGGTCGACGTAATCGATATCGGGAATCCGCTCGCGCAGTGCCGGCACCAGGTCGACGTAGGACTGCAGCCGTTCCGCGAACTGCTCGTCGCCCACGCGCACGAGCGCGGTGTCGCCCTTCAGAATCAGCACGGCATCGCGCACGTCGGTCACGTCGACCTGCGACACCAGCCGCGCCAGGCCGCGGTGGGGCTGCAGGGCGGCCAGCACCCGGCCGGCCAGCGCGGCGCGAGGCTCGTCGATGAGCAGGCCGTCTGGACCCGGGGTCGCTGACGCCAGGCCATCGATCACCGGCAGGTCGAGGTCGGCGTAGTTGGGACCGAACTCGTCGATGACCTCGCCGCCCCGGTCGATGAGGTAGAGACTCTGGCCGATACGTCCGATGCCCATCGGCTCGCGCTCGGAGATGAACACGTCGATGTTGCCCGGCAGCACGCGGCGGATGGCCGCGTCCGACACCCACGGCGACGCCATCAGCTTCTCCCGCCAGGCTTCGATGTCGAGCGTCACCATGCTCTGGCCGCGCAGGCCGTCGAGCAGTGAGAGCACCTCACCTCTGGACATCCGGGTGTTGCCGCTGACGGTGATGCGCGACACGGTGAGCGCCTCGGCGGACAGCACCAGGTCGGCCGCACGATAGCCGCCGTAGAGCACGAGGACGACCATGACGACCGCGCGCACCACGGCCATCCGCGACATGTCGCGCCACCCACGCCGGTGTCCCGGCCTCACGTGCGCTCTGCGGAAGCGCTTGTCCGCCGGTGCTGACACGCGCATCAGGGAGTCCACCGTTCCAGCGCCTCGACAAGACGCGCGGGCAGGGTGCCAATCGAACCCGCGCCAAGGGTCATGACGGCATCACCGGGTTTCACGATTGTGAGGATTTCCGCCACGACGTTGTCGAGAGCCGGCACGACGTGGACCGGCCGGCCCGATCCGCGGCGGATGGCGTCAGCCAGCACGTCGACCGTGATCCCGGCGATCGGCTCCTCACCGGCCGCGTAGATGTCGGTCAGCACGATCTCGTCGGCATCCTTCAACGAGGGACCGAACGCCTGCAGCTGGCTCTCGGTCCGAGAATAGCGGTGCGGCTGGAAAGCCAC
>CANJYC010000189.1 GCA_947478985.1 Acidobacteriota bacterium
CGCGATGAGCTCGGCCCGGGCCGCGGTGCCGATCTGCTTGATCATCGCCCCGCCCTTCCCCACGACAATCGGCTTCTGCGATTCGCGCTCGACCAGAATCGTGCAATAGAGCTTGAGCGTCCGGTCCTCCCCAGGTTCCTCGAACTTGTCGACGACCACGGCCGTGGAGTGCGGCAGCTCGTCGTGGGTCAACTGCAGTACCTTCTCGCGCACGATCTCCGCGGCGTAGAAGCGCTCGGGCTGGTCGGTGAGGTAATCGAGCGGGTACATCGGCTCCCCCTCCGGCAGGTGTTTCAGGAAGAGCCTCTCGAGCACGTCCACATTGGTGCCGTCGGCCGCCGAAATCGGCACGAACTCGGCAAAGGCGTGCTGGCGCTGATAGTGGGCGATGATCGGCAGCAGGCGGTTCTTGGCGATGAGGTCCACCTTGTTCATCACGAGGATCACCGGCACCGTGAGGTCCTTGACCACGTCGAGCATGTACCGGTCACCGGGCCCAGGCTTCACCGACACATCAACCAGCAGCGCCACCACCTCCACCTCACGCATCGACTCGAGCGCGACGTCGACCATACGCCTGTTCATGCGGTGCATCGGCTTGTGGACGCCGGGGGTGTCGACAAACACCACCTGTCCCTCGCCGTCGTAGTTCTTCACGCCGATGATGCGCGTTCGTGTCGTTTGCGGCTTGTTCGAGACGATGGCGACCTTTTCGCCGACGATCCGATTGAGCAGCGTCGACTTGCCGGCGTTCGGGCGACCGAGCAGCGCCACGCACCCGGCCTTCATGCCTCATCCCTCTGTCCGACGCCGGACACGTCACCGATCCGCACGTCAGGATGCATCGTCCCGCTCCCCCACCATGTTTCGCTGACGACGGACGCGGATCTTCGCGATCCGCCGCCGTTCGACTTCCAGGACTTCAACGGTCAGGTCGCCCACATCGAACGTCTCACCCACATACGGCATCCGGCCGAGATGCGACAGGAGATAGCCGCCGAGCGTCTCGAAGCCCTCGCGCGCGATCTCCACGCCGAGACGCTCTCCGACCTCGTCGACGTCCACCTTGCCGCTGAACACAAAGGTCCCGTCGCCCTCGTCGACGACGTTCTCACCTTCGACATCGTACTCGTCGCGGATCTCGCCGACGATTTCCTCGAGCAGATCCTCCACGGTGACGAGGCCCGCCGTGCCGCCGTATTCGTCGACCACGACGGCCATCTGCACCTGGCGGACCTGCATCTCCTTGAGGAGGTCGGAGACGCGCTTGCTCTCCGGCACGAGATAGGGCGTGCGCATCAGCGTCGTCAGGAGCGGCTCGGCGTCGCGCGGGAGGGCGACGAGGTCCTTCACGTAGACGATGCCGACGATGTTGTCGAGGCTCCCCACATAGACCGGGATACGCGAATACTGTTCTTCCCGGAAGAGTTCACGCAGGGTGTGCAGCGTGGCGCCGGCCGGAATGGCCACGATGTCCGGACGCGGCGTCATGACCTCGCGCACCAGCGTTTCCGTGAAGTCGACCACCGACTGCAGGAGTTCGCGCCCCTCCGCCTCGGAGATGCCCCCTTCATCCGCCGACTCGTCGGACGCGGCCTGGGCCTGCTCCGGTGTGTCGCCGGCATCGGGTGAGGCCTCGCGCTCGACTTGAAGGTGGCCGATGTCGATGAGCGTGCGCGTTAACGGGCGCATGACGCGCGCCACCGGATGAAACGCCGGGAGCATGACGTCGAGCACGTCCTCCGGGTCCAGGCGCATGACGAGCATGGGCAGCAGGTGCTCGCACACCACCACGAAGGCCACCAGCGAGACGATGAAGACCGTCACCGACTTCGCATCCCTGATGTCGCTCTGGCGTGCGATGAGCGCTCCGGCGAGCACCGTACAGATGCCGATCAGCATCCGGACGGGGACAAACAGCTGGAGTGGATCGTCGAGGTAGCGCCCGAGCCGGTCGCCGCGTCCGCCGCGCTCCGCCATCAGCCGCAGCGACAGCCGCATGAGCGCGCTGAAGGCCGCCTGGAGCGAGCCCAGGAATGCTGTTGCGCAGCCGATGAGAAACAGGGCGAGCGGGGTCATCGTGGGGTCAACGTGTCGTGCGCTCGATGAGCCCCTCGACCAGCCCGCCCTGGCGCCGCAGCCGGCGCTCCAGGCGGGCCATCTGGCCATCGTCGCGCTCGTGATCATAGCCAAGCAGATGCAGGAGGCCGTGCAGTGCCAGCACCCGCAGTTCGGTCTGGAGCCCATGTCCCGCCTCGGCGGCCTGACGCCTGGCGACGCCGCCGGCAATCACGATATCCCCGAGATAGCCCTTTTCGTCCGCAGGAAATGAGAGAACGTCCGTGGCGGCATTCTTCCGCCGGTAGGTACGATTCAGGGCACGGATCCGGCTGTCGGGCACGATCGCCACGCTCACCTCACCTCGCGCGCGTCGCGGTGCGACCGCCACCAGCCAGGCGCCCAGCCCCGTGACCCGGACGCCGCCCGAGGTCACGACGTCGACGGTCAGACGTTGGTCGCCGTCAGCCATTTGAACGGGCCGCGCCATGCGCGTCGTAGGCTCTCACGATCAGCTGCACCAGCTTGTGGCGCACGACGTCCTTGTCATCGAAGTAGATGAAGCCGATACCCTCGATGTCCTTCACGATCTTCAGCGCCTCGACCAGGCCGGACAAACGCGGATTCGGCAGATCGATCTGCGTGACGTCGCCGGTCACGACCGCCTTCGAGCCGAAGCCCAGGCGCGTGAGGAACATCTTCATCTGTTCCGGCGTCGTGTTCTGCGCCTCGTCGAGGATGACGAAGGCATCATTCAGCGTACGGCCTCGCATGAACGCGAGCGGCGCCACCTCAATCGTGCCGCGCTCGACGAGCCGCGTAGCCTTCTCCGTGTCGATCATGTCGTAGAGGGCATCGTAGAGCGGACGCAGATAGGGATTCACCTTCTCCTGCAGATCGCCCGGAAGAAACCCGAGTTTCTCGCCCGCCTCGACAGCCGGCCTGACCAGCACGATGCGGCTGACTCGCTTGGCCAGCAGGTAGCTGATCGCCTGCGCCATGGCCAGGTAGGTCTTGCCGGTACCGGCCGGCCCCACGCCGAAGACGATGTCGTGCTGCTCGATGGCGTCGAGATACCGGCGCTGGTTGACGCTCTTCGGGCTGATGCGGCGCTTGGTGACCTGCTTCTGACCACCCTTGAGGAAGTAGTCGCGAAGGTCGACATCTTCATTGTCGGTGAGCAACTGGGCGGCAGTTCGGACATCGCCGTTGCCCAGCGCGTACCCTTCCCCCATCAGCACGCCAAGCTGTTCGAAGATGCGCGCGGCGCGCTGCTCATCCGCCGGATCACCGTCAACGATCAGCGAAGACCCCTGCGTGCGGATGCTGATGTGCAGGAGCGAGGCGATGTGCTTGAGGTTGGCATCGTGAACACCGTAGAGCGTCTCGATACCCGCCTCGGGAAGCGTGATCTTCCTCATGCAGCCACCATGCGGGGCCTCATATCTTGAGGTGCAGTTCGCGGAGCTGCCGGCTGTCGACAGCCGATGGCGCCTCCGTCATCAGGTCCACGGCGCTCGCCGTCTTCGGGAACGCCATCACCTCGCGGATCGAGCTCTCGTCGCACAGGATGCCGACCAGCCGGTCGAGGCCCAGCGCAATGCCGCCGTGCGGTGGCGTACCGTATTCCAGCGCCTCGAGGAAGAAGCCGAAGCGCAGCTTCGCCTCTTCTGGGCTGATGTTCAACAGCGAGAAGATACGGCTCTGCATCGTCGCATCGTGAATACGGATGCTGCCGCCGCCAACTTCACTGCCGTTGAGCACGAGGTCGTAGGCCTTCGCCCGCGCCGCGCCGGGATCGCTGTCGAGCTTGCCCATGTCGGCGTCGAGCGGCGAGGTGAACGGGTGATGCATCGCCACGAAGCGCTTGGCTTCCGGGTCCCACTCGAGCAGCGGGAAATCGTCGACCCAGAGAAAGCGGTATTCGTTGGGGTTGAGCAGGCCGCCCTTCTTCGCCAGGTGCAGACGCAGCTGGCCGAGCAGCTTCGACGCCGCATCCGGCTCGCCGGCGGCCACCAGCAGCAGTTCGCCTGCGCCCGCGCCCGCCAGATCCAGCAGCTGGCGCACCTGATCCTCACCAAGCGCCTTCATCACGGAGCTTGTGAGTGTGCCGTCGTCGCCGCGCCGCGCCCAGACGATCCGGCCGCCCAGCGTCTCGGCCAGCGCCGCGAGGCCGTCCACCTCGCTGCGCGAGTAGCCTCCCGTGTTCTTCACGACGATCCCGCGCACGGTGCCGGATTCGGCCACGATCTTCCGGAACACGTTGAAACTGGACTCGCGGAAGAACTCGCGCAGGTCCTGGATCTCCATACCGGGCCGCAGATCCGGCTTGTCCGAACCATATTTCGCCATCGCCTCCGCGTACGACATGCGGAGAAACGGCGCTTCAATGGTCCGGCCGATGACCCCGAAGACTTCCTGCATCAGCGGCTCGATGATGCCGTAGATGGTCTCCGGACGCGCGAACGACATCTCGACGTCGACCTGGGTGAACTCCGGCTGACGGTCGGCGCGGAGATCCTCGTCGCGGAAGCACTTGCAGATCTGGACGTAGCGATCCATGCCCGCAATCATCAGGATCTGCTTGAACAGCTGCGGCGACTGCGGCAGCGCGTAGAACTCGCCAGGATGCACGCGGCTCGGCACGAGGTAATCCCTCGCCCCTTCCGGCGTCGACTTGCCAAGGATCGGCGTCTCGATTTCGAGGAACCCGTGGCGATCGAAGTACTGGCGGATGACGGTGGTGACCCTGTGCCGCAGGACGATGTTGCCCTGCAG
>CANJYC010000190.1 GCA_947478985.1 Acidobacteriota bacterium
GCGGCTGACGGCGTGCTCGCCGTCGAGTGGCCCGATCGGCTCACGAATGCCCTGCCCGGTGCCTGCCACGTCTCGCTGGAGATCGTGAGCGAGACAGAGCGGCGCATTACGACGTCCTATTCCATCCGGTAGTTCGGCGCTTCCTTGGTAATCGTCACGTCGTGCACGTGGCTCTCGCGCGCACCGGCCGCGGTGATGCGGATGAGCTTTGCCTTCTGCTGCAACTCGGGAATCGTGCCGCTGCCGCAGTAGCCCATGCCCGCGCGCAGGCCGCCCATCAGCTGGTGAATCACCGAGGCGGCCGAGCCCTTGTGCGCGACGCGCCCTTCGATGCCCTCGGGCACCAGCTTGTCGGCGGCGCGTCCGCCCTGGAGGTCAAACTCGTCCTGGAAGTAGCGATCGCGACTCCCGCGGCGCATCGCCCCGATCGACCCCATGCCGCGATATTCCTTGTAGGTGCGCCCCTGGAAGAGGATGAGCTCGCCCGGGCTCTCGTCAGTGCCGGCAAACAGGTTCCCGACCATCGTGCAGCTCGCACCAACGGCCAGCGCCTTCACGATATCGCCGGAGTAGCGGATGCCACCGTCGGCGATGACCGGGATGTCGCGTGAGGCGGCCGCCCGCGCGCAGTCCGTGATGGAGGAGATCATCGGCACGCCGATACCCGCCACGATGCGCGTGGTGCAGATGGAACCGGCACCAATGCCCACCTTCACGGCGTCGACCCCGGCGTCAATCAAGGCCAGGGTCGCCTCCGGCGTGGCGACGTTGCCGGCGACGATGTCGGTCTTCGGGAACTCACGGCGGATGCGCGCCACCATGTCGAGCACCCCCTGCGAATGACCGTGCGCGGTATCGATGACGAGCACGTCGACGCCGGCGCTCACCAGACCGGCGGCTCGCTCGAGTGAATCCTTCGACACGCCGATGGCCGCGCCGCACCGCAGGCGCCCGAGGCCGTCCTTGCAGGCGTTCGGGTACTTGATCGCCTTCTGGATGTCCTTGACCGTGATCAGGCCCTTGAGCCGAAAGGCCTTGTCCACCACCATCAGCTTCTCAACCTTGTGCCGGTGGAGGAACTCGCGCGCCTCGTCGAACGTCGTGCCGACAGGCACCGTGAACAACGGTTCCTTCGTCATCACGTCCGAGATGGGACGCTGCACGTTGGTCTCGAAACGCAGGTCGCGATTCGTCAGAATGCCGACGAGTCGACCCTCCTTGCTCCCGTCCTCGGTAATCGGCACGCCCGAGATGCGGTAGCTCTGCATCAGGTCGAGCGCTTCGAAGATCAGGTTGGTGGGGGAGAGCGTGATCGGGTTCACGATCATGCCGCTCTCGGAGCGCTTGACCCGATCAACCTCCGCCGCCTGTTCCTCGACCGAGAGATTCTTGTGAATGATGCCCAGTCCGCCCTGCTGCGCCATCGCAATCGCCAGCCCGGACTCGGTGACCGTGTCCATGGCGGCACTGAGCAGCGGGACGTTCAATCGGATGTTGCGGGTCAGCCGCGTCGAGACGTCAACCTGCGTGGGGAGCACGGTCGAATGCTGCGGCACGAGCAGCACGTCATCGAAAGTGAGGGCGGTATCCATCAGGCTGCTGCTCCGTGGCACTTCTTGAATTTCTTTCCGCTGCCGCACGGGCAGGGATCATTACGTCCCACCTGGGGACCGTCGTGCCGGACCGTCTTGATCACATCGTCGCCGCCGGTGCGCGCGGGCGCTTTCTGTGCCGCCGGTGCCGCCGGCGCCGCAACGGGTGCGCCGCCTGCGAACGCCGGAATCGGCTCGGCGCTCGGCTTGCTCATCGTGATCTGCTGCGGTGCGCGCCGGGGTGCGGGAAGGGGGAGTTCCGCTTCGTTGGCCACGGGGCGCAGCCAGAACAGATACCGGACCACTTCTTCCTCGATGCGGCCCCGCATGTCCTGGAAGAGCGCGAAGCTCTCCTTCTTGTACTCGACCAGGGGATCGCGCTGACCGTACCCGCGAAGCCCGATGCCTTCCTTCAGGTGGTCGAGCGAGTAGAGGTGATCCTTCCACTGCGCGTCGACAATCTGGAGCATGATGTCGCGCTCGACACGGCGGAGCAGATCGGGACCGACGGTGGCCTCCTTCTCCTCGTAGCCCTTCTTGGCGCGCGCCCACAGCTCGTCGCCGATGGCCTCGGGCCCCATGGCGGCGAGATCAAGCGCTTCGAGTTCCTCCACATCAAGCCCGAGCACGCGCGACCCCTCGCGGACGAGCGCGGGCACGTCCCAGTCGTCGACGTCCATGTCCTTGCCGGCGTAACGGTCGACGAGGTCATCGAGGATGTCCTCGGCCAGGCTGAGCAGGTATTCGCGCGTGCCGACGACATCCTCATCGACGCGCACCTTGCCCTCGAGCACTTCGCGACGCTGCGTGTAGATGCTCTCACGCTGCTTGTTCATGACGTCGTCGTATTCGAGGAGGTGTTTGCGCACGGCGAAGTTTTGCGCCTCGACCTGCTTCTGCGCGCGCTCGATGGCACGCGTCACCATGCCGTGCTCGATTGGCACGCCCTCTTCCATCCCGAGCTTCTGCATCAGGCCGGAGATGCGATCGGATCCGAAGATCCGCATCAGGTCATCCTCGAGCGAGAGATAGAAGCGTGAGGAGCCGGGATCGCCCTGCCGCCCGGCCCGGCCGCGCAGCTGATTGTCGATGCGGCGGGCCTCGTGCCGCTCGGTCCCGAGAATGTGCAGGCCGCCCAGCCTCACGACCTCGTCGTGATCCGCCTCGGTCTGCCGCTTGAAGTGCGTGCTGATCCGTTCCCAGTCCGGACGCGGCACCCGGTAGAAGCTGTCGATGTGGAAGAAGTAGACGAACTCATCGTCGTCAACGTACTTCTCCTCGCCGCGGGCCAGCTTCTGCGCCACCTCTTCGGCCAGCGCCTGCTGGCGAGCCATGTACTCCGGGTTGCCCCCGAGCAGAATGTCGGTGCCGCGGCCTGCCATGTTGGTGGCGATGGTGACGTTGCCCTTGCGCCCGGCCTGCGCGACGATCTCGGCTTCCTGCGCGTGGTACTTGGCATTGAGCACGACGTGCTTGATGCCGCGCTTGCGCAGCAGCGACGACAGCTTCTCCGACTTCTCGATCGAGACCGTGCCGACCAGCGTCGGCCGACCCGACGACTGCTTCTCGAGGATGTCGGTGACAATCGCCTCGAACTTCTCGTGACCTGTCCGGTAGACGAGATCCGATTCCTCGACACGCCGCAGCGGCCGGTTGCTCGGGATGATGATGACGTCGAGCTTGTAGATGTTGTTGAACTCGGGCGCCTCGGTTTCGGCGGTGCCGGTCATGCCCGAGAGCTTCGCGTACTTGCGGAAGTAGTTCTGGAACGTGATGGTGGCGAGCGTCTGGTTCTCGCGCTCGATCTTGACCTTCTCCTTGGCCTCAACCGCCTGATGGAGACCGTCGCTCCAGCGCCGTCCGGGCATCAGGCGCCCGGTGAACTCATCGACGATCACGACGCCGCCGTCCTTGATCATGTAGTCGACGTCGAGCCGGTAGAGGTTGTGCGCGCGCAGGGCCTGGTGCACGTGGTGGAGCAGCGGCATGTTGGCCGGGTCATACAGCCCGTTCGATCCGGTCACCAGCCGATGCGAGAGCAGCGACTCCGCCGCTGCCATACCGCTCTCGGTGAGCGTGACAGTCTTATGCTTCTCGTCGACGATGAAATCGCCGGTCGCCTCGAGTTCGTCGCGCTGCTCCGCCTTGACATCGCCACGGGTCACGGCGCCGGCCTTCAGCTTCGGGATGATCCGATCGACCTCGTAATAGAGATCGGTCGACTCCTCGGCGGGCCCGGAAATGATGAGCGGCGTCCGCGCCTCGTCGATGAGGATGCTGTCCACTTCGTCGACGACGGCGAAATGATGCGGGCGCTGCACCATCGACCCGATGTCGAACTTCATGTTGTCGCGGAGGTAGTCGAAGCCGAACTCGTTGTTCGTGCCGTAGGTGATATCGGCGGCGTAGGCCACCTGTCGCTGCTGGTCGTTCAACTCGTGCTGGATCACGCCGACGCTCATGCCGAGGAAGCGGTAGAGACGTCCCATCCACTCCGAGTCGCGGCGCGCCAGGTAGTCGTTGACCGTCACGACGTGCACGCCCTTGCCTTCAAGCGCGTTCAGATAGGTCGGCAGCGTCGCCACGAGCGTCTTGCCCTCGCCGGTCTTCATCTCGGCGATTTTCCCGGAATGCAGCACAATGCCGCCCATCAACTGAACGTCGAAGTGGCGCATGTGCAGAACGCGCTTGCCGGCCTCACGGACCACGGCGAACGCTTCCGGCAGCAGGTCATCGAGCGAGGCGCCAGCGGTAACGCGCGCCCTGAATTCGTCTGTCTTGGCGCGAAGCTGGTCGTCGGTGAGGGTCTGGATCTGCGGTTCGAGCGCGCCAATCTGCGCGACAAGCGGGCGGAGCCGCTTGATTTCACGCTCGTTCTGCGTGCCAATGACCTTGGCGAGGAGTTGACCGATCATGCACGTCCTGAAGTGATGCCGCGAGGAAGGCTCACTTGCACGAGGAATATCTACCGATTATGCCACGTCAGCATCAATCGGCACGAAACAGAGGACTAGGGCGGGATTACTGGTCGCGGGGCCGCTGCGTGAGCAGTTGCAGCGGGTTGAGCAGGCGGCCGTTGGCGTGCACCTCGTAGTGGAGGTGATAGCCGGTGGCGCGGCCGGTGGCGCCGACGTGACCGATGACGTCGCCGCGTTTGACCCTGGCGCCGTTGGCCACGCTGAAATCCTGCAGGTGGCCGTAGCGGGATTCGAGTCCGAAGCCGTGGTCGATGGTGA
>CANJYC010000191.1 GCA_947478985.1 Acidobacteriota bacterium
CCGGACGGGGCTGGGCGGTCTGGGCAAGGGCGGTCGAGATCGCCCACACGACGCACAGACCCACCGCCATGATTCTCTTCATCGCCACTGAGTCATCACGAATGAATGCTTCCGCTACTTCTTCTGCAGCAGCGCGATCGAGGCGAAGTCGCGCGGAGCCGGCATCGAGAGAATGTAGGCGTGGATGTCGGCCAGCTGCTGATCGCTCAGCACCTTCTCGGTATAGGGCGGCATCGCATTCACCGGACGCCGGACGAGCTTGATGAACGTGGCCAGCGGCGGCGGATTGGGTGACAAGCGCGCACCGGCCCCGCCCTGAGCGGCGTACCCGTGACACGCATAACACCCCCACTTCACGAACAGGGTCTTGCCGCTGTCGACGTTGCCTTTCGGCAGGGCGGCCGCCGCGGGAGCTGAGGCGGCGGCGCCGGGCTGCGGCGCCTGCGCGCTGCCGACCGCGCTCAACCAGAGCGCCCCGACCGCAATCGCAAGGGAGAGTCGTGCTCTGCTGCTGATCATGTGATGGCTTCTCCTACCGCGGCTGCGTGACGACGTCCACCAGCGCGGGTTCGCCCTTCTTGACCACCGCCAGCGCGCGCCGCAGTGCCGGTCCAAGCTCGTTGGGATTGCTGATCGGGCCCTCGCCGTACATCCCCACGCTCTGCGCCAGCTTGGCGTAGTCGATGTTCGGGTCGGTGATCGCATTGCCGATGACGGCTCGGTCGACCCCGCGCTCGTGGCGCGCGGCCATCCGCTGGATGTGCATGAGCTCCTGGTGGTAGGCGCGGTTGTTGTGCACGATCGTGAGCAGCGGAATGCGGTGATGCGCGGCCGTCCAGAACGAGCCTGGACCGACATACATCAGGTCGCCGTCACTGCCGATGTTCACGCTGAGACGGCCGTACTTCTTGTTGGCCAGCGCGGCGCCGACCGACGCGGGTGGCCCGTAGCCCTGCCCGGCCCCGGTCGAGTCGCCGATGTGGTGATAGTGCTTCTGGAAGTCGAAGAAGTCGTCGGTCCAGCCGATGGCGTTGTTCACGAGCGACCAGTCCTCGGTCCGGATGACGTCCCAGATCTCGGCCGCCATGCGGGCGGTGCTGATCGGGCTCGAGTCCCACGCGAAGGCCGCCTCGCGCCGGCGATCGTCGCCCTCCGCCGCCGCCGCCGTGCGCAACTTTGCGCCCCGGTCCGCGATGAAGCGGCGCCGATCGTCCGTCAGCTGCTTCTTCACGGCTTCAATCAGCGCGGGCAGCGTGGCTTCGGCATCGGCCGCCAGCGAGAGATCGACCTCCTGGTAGCGCTGGAAGTCCTGGTAGTTCGACTTCGTATAGAGATCGCGCGAGCTGATGCTGATGAGCTTGGCCCCGGCGGCCATCCGCGAGCGCGTCGTACGGTGAATGATGTCGCGCATCGTGTTCACCGATCCCCAGATGTCGTTCTGCTCAAGGCCGAGAATGACATCGGCGCGCCCGACCGTGCCGGCGCTCGCCAGGTAATGACGCGAGGGGAAGTTCATCCGGCCACCCTGGTCGATCACGGGGGCCTGCAGCAGCTCCGCCAGCTCCACGAGCAACGGAATGCCCGCGGGCGTCCGTGCCGAGCGATCGGCGACGATCAGGGGATTCTGTGCCGCAATCAGGAGGCGTGCGGTCTCGGCCACCGCCCCGGCATCACCGGCCGGAGCCGAATTGCGCGTCAGCTTGGGAATCTTGATGGCCAGGTCGCGATCGATCGGGCCTTCCTGCAGTTCGCTGTCGGCCACGATGATGACGGGCGCATACGGCGGCGTCATTGCAATCTTGTAGGCGCGGACGGCCGACTCGGCGAAGTGCGGCAGCGAGACCGGCATGTCATCCCACTTGACGAAATCGCGCACCATGCCCGCCGCGTCCTGCACGCTGTGCACCCACTCGGCGCCCGGACGGCGCTCGGTTGCATCAAACGTGTTGCCCAGCACGATGAAGATTGGCGCACGGTCGCAGAAGGCGTTGTAAATGGCCATGGCCGCGTGCTGCAGGCCGACGGTGCCATGCGCACAGACCATCATCGGCTTGCCTTCGATCTTGGAGTAGCCGTGCGCGAGCGCGACTGCGGCCTCTTCGTGCGTGCAGGTGATCCACTCCGGCGCCTTGTTGCCGCCGTGATTGAGCATCGACTCGTGCAGCCCGCGGAAGCTCGATCCGGGATTGGCTGCCACGAACTCGAAGTCGAGCGTCTTGAGCACGTCGACCATGAAGTCGGAGCCGCTGCGTTCGAGCGTCTGCATCTCGAGCGCAGGCGTCTGCGTCTCAGCGGCCCGATTCATCGGCGGTGGACCTGCCGGGCGCGCGGGGGCAGGTGCGGGAGCCTGCGCGCCTATCGTGACCGGAGCCGCGAGCGCGGCGGCGCCTGCTGCAGCAGCGCTCTGCAAGAACTTACGGCGAGCAACGGTCCCGGTCTTTGAGCGCGGCATGCGGAATCTCCTTCTCGTCAGCGAAGCGGGTTCGGCGTGAATCCTACCCGATTGAAGAGGCGGTTGGAACGATTGATGTGCATGGCTGGGAGGGTCCCGGACCAATCCGGGACCCTCCCGGTCGTTCTAGTAGTCGATCTGCACGCCGAACTTGAACAGGCGACCACCGAGAATGGAGTTCGGGGTCTGCCAGCTCGCGCCGTAGGAATTGTTCTGCGAGAGAACCGTGGACGCGTTAAACAGGTTGTAGATGTCGAACATCCCGCGCAGCTTCCCGCGGCCGATGTTCACCCGCTTGCCGAACCGGATGTCCACCTGGGACACCCGATCGCCAAACTCCGTGTAGGGCTTCATGAGCGCCACCGTGCGGTTGCCCGCGGCGCCGTCCGACAGGTTGCGTCCCAGTTCCGGCGCGATCTGCGCATTCGGCACGACCACGGTCGCGCCGATCACCAGGCCCGGATTGTTCTGATAGGTGGCGCTGGCCTCAAGACCGAACCAGGGCAGCGGATAGTTGCCTGCGGCCTTGAACTGCGTCTGGTTGCCATTCGACACTCGGCAGAACTCATCGCTGGCGCGCCCGCCCTCGCCCGCGCCCACGACGGCCGGTGCCAGCAGCGCGATCTGCGGGTGGTCCTGCACCACGTCGCAGTTGTTCGTCACCGTGCGGCCGAAGCTGACGCCGCCCTGGAGGATGCCACCCTGGCCGAACCGGCTGTTCACACCGATGTCGACACCGTTGTAGATCTCGGTCTGCTTGCCGAAGTTTGACGACTGCGTGATCAGGTCGCTCACCTGACCGAACTTCGCCGGCTTCACGTCCACCAGCCCGCAGATCCGCTTCCCACTCGCACTACCGAGGCGCGAGTCCGTCGGGGCAGTGATGCAGTAGCTGTCGAAGTCAGCCGGCGTCAGGGCGGAATTGGTGGACACCGACATGTTCGAGTACCACGTCCGGTAGTAGCCCACGTTGAGCGCCATACCCGGAACCAGTTCCTGCTGCATGGAGACCGCTCCCTGCCAGTTGGACCCGCGATTGTCGTGAAGCACGTCGTCCGCGTAGGTCGTCGTGGGAATCGGCTTGCCGAGATTGAGATTTGAGATCTGCCCGCAGACGTCCCCGCCGGTGGCTGCGTTGTTCTGGGCCAGCGGATTGGTCAGCAGACAGTCCGGATAGAAGTTCCCGTTGCTGTCGGTCCACGTGCGCGTCGCGCTCGCGGCGATGCGGCGCGTCGGGCCGTTCGCTCGTGGAATGCCCGTTAGCCCTTCGTATGCGACGTACCGTCCCAGCGACGCCTTGATCGCCGTCTTGCCGTTGCCGGCCACGTCGTAGGCGACGCCCATCCGCGGCGTGAAGTCCTTCCAGTTCGGGATGTCCTTGACGGCCGGTGCATCGAGCGGCGCGGTGAACATCGTCGCCTTCAGCGTCGTCGCCGGCGTGTAGGCATTGAAGTAGCTGTAGCGCAACCCGCCGTTGAGCGTCAGCCGCTTGAACGTCCACTGATCCTGGATGAACGCGCCAAGGTTCATCTTGAGCCGGATCCACCCTTCGAGTTCCGTGTACTCCGTGATCCGGTTGGGCACGCCGTTGTTGAAGCGGTAGGCCACCTGTGCCTTGCCATACGGCGTCACCAGGTAGTTGGACTCGGTCCGGTCGAAGTTCCACCCTTCCTGCGTGGTCAACCCGGCTTTGAGCGTATGGGAACCCGTGAGGTACGAGGTGATGAAGCGCTGATTCACCTGACCGAACTTCTTGTACTTGTGCGCGTAGTTGGTCGACGCGCTCTGCGCCGCGCCCCAGGAATACCCGGTGGACTGCTCGGTAATCGGCAGGTCCGTCTCAAGGATGCCCGGCGCGCGACCCGTCTCCGACACATAGAAGGCGACGGTATTACCCGCCTCGAGCAACAGGTTGTTGCTGGCGGGATAGCTCCACGATTCCTGGCTCACCGACGCCGGGCCGTAGAGACGCTGCTGAACGGCTTCAGGCGCCAGGAGCCCATCGACACCACGGAAGCAGTCGCAATGCTTCTGTAGGTTGCCGGCAAAGTTGAACTTGCTCTTCTCCGTGGCCTTCCAGGTGACGCGGACATTGATGATGTCGCGCAGGTAGCCATTGGAGTATGCCGGCCGATCCAGGTCCGGTGTGTAGAGCATGACGCCACTGTTCGGGGCACCGATGTACTTGCTCTGGGTCTTGTTGAAGTAGTTACCCGGCGCGTAGTTCTGCGATCCCCATACGCGGGACGAGGTGAAGAACCAGACGCTGTCCCTCTTGATCGGGCCGCCGAACGCGCCTCCGATGTCATAGACCTTCTTGATGGATGGAACCTTGTTCAGGCCCCGCGCCCGCAGCTCGTC
>CANJYC010000192.1 GCA_947478985.1 Acidobacteriota bacterium
GGCGGCGGGTCGAACGCAAACGGGGTTCCGAGCGAGGCACAGAGCTGCGTCATCGTCCCGCCGTGCATCGGGCCCGTCGCATCACCGGGCGATAGCGTCTCGAGTCCTTCAGGACGAAGCTCCAGGCCGGCGCCACGCCCCTGCACGAGCGCCAGAAAGGAGGCCTCGTCGTATCCGTCCACGCCGCGGGCCAGTCGACCCTCGAGCATCGGGCCGTGCAGCGCCATGATGTGCTGTCGCGTCGTGAGCCAGGCCAGCAGTGACGTGTTGTCGCTGTAGCCGATAAAGAGCTTCGGCCGCTCGGTCAGGTCCCAGGTCGCCAGCGTTTCGAGGAGGTGCACGCTCCCGTGGCCCCCACGGGCCGCGATGAGCGCCGAGATTGACGGGTCGCACCACGCCGTCCTGAATGCCGCGGCGCGCACCGTGGGACTGCCGGCCGTGAACCCCGTGCGATCGAGCGCGGAGGCCTCACAGATCGGCGTGAACCCCAGGCGTCGGATCTCCGCCATGCCGCGATCGAGATCCTCGCGCACGCACGGGCTCGCCGAGGAGACGACACTGATGCGGTCGCCTGGTTTCAGCGCGCGCGGTTTCTGCATTGGATGCGTCATCGTCCCCATCACAGACAGCGCGACATTTCTTCGGCCACACGGCGGTGCTCGTCGCATCCGAGCACCTGTCGGAGCGCGGCGGACTTCAAAGGGGGTGCCAGCTTCGTGAGGAATCGTTCCTTCGCCAGGCGCTGCCGTTTGAGCGCATCCTCGAAGCGACCGAACGGAATCCGCCCATCTTCAACCGCGTGCACCAGGGCCTCGAGCGTGGCCATCTGCACATCAACATCGCCACTGCAGATGAGCAGGCCGTCACATCCCGCGGCGATGGCCTGCACGGCGGCGTCGGGCACCGACCACGTTTTCGCAATCGCTTTCATCTCGAGGTCGTCGCTGAGGATGACGCCGTCGTAATCGAGTTCCTCGCGCAGCATCCCGCGGACGATCTTTGACGACAGCGTGGCCGGCAGGTCCTCGTCGAGCGAGGGCACCAGAATGTGGGCCGTCATCATGAACGCCACGCCGGCTCTGATGGCCTCGCGGAACGGCACGAGCTCGACACGGCGGATGCGGTCGGGCGGGTGCTCCACGAGCGGCAGGTCGAGGTGGGAGTCAATGGACGTGTCGCCGTGCCCTGGAAAGTGCTTGCCGCAGGCGGCCACGCCGTGCCCCTGTAGGCCGAGAATGATGGCGGCACCCAGGCGGGCCACCTCTTCGGCCGTCGCCGAAAGCGCCCGGTCGCCAATGATGGGATTGCTCGGGTTCGTGTGGATATCGAGGACCGGCGCATAGTCGAGCGTCACGCCGACCGCCCGTAATTCCGCTGCGAGCGCGGTGGCAAATCGGGTGGCGAGCGCCACATCACCGCTGCGCCCCAGCACCGCCATGGGGGGCCACTCGGTGAACGGTGCACGGAGCCGTGCAACACGCCCGCCTTCCTGGTCGACACTCACCCACAGCGGAAGCTCCGTCGAGAGCGACTGCACGTCGTGGGCGAGCTCCGCCACCTGCTCCGGGGCTTCGATATTCCGGGAGAAGAGAATGACGCCGCCCAGCCCGAATTCACGAGCCAGCGAACGCATCTCCGACGGCATCGTGCCTCCCGGCATGCTCCCGATCAGCAGTTGGCCGATATCGCGTCGAATGGAGGGAGGCACGCGAGCATTATAAGGAACCGCGTGCGGAAGTATCGATCGCCGGGAAGAAATTGCGGATGAGACATGAGAGACGTCGGAAGCCGCCATCAACCGCCCGGCGCTAGGTGTGCACCGGAACGGTGATAGCGGCGATGAGCGCTAGTGCTGATTGCATGGAATCAGGCTGTCGGTATCGCCTTCGTAGAGAGCGCGGCGGGGTCGGGCGAGGTGAAGGACCAGCGCCGCGAACTCTTGAGGGGTAAGCGTCGGCGAGCTGGCGTTCGCATCCATCAACCCCGGATAGGGATTGACGTCCGGACCCACCCCTAAAGTTCGGAAGATTTCGTGACGCTGTGTGTTCACGTATCTGGCTATGGCCAAACTCCGAAACTCGACCTTGCCGCTGACGATCTTGCCGTTGAGTGCGGTGCTCGTCGTCTGCGCCGGTATCGGCAGATTGGGGTTAATGGAAACCGTGAAGACGGCTCCCCCGTTTGCGGAAAGAGAAATCGGAATGCTCCGACCCGCTCTCCGCGTCTCCCCTTAGGCGTAAGCGGCGCTGGCGGTGAGATTGGCGATCGTCTCGGCATCGCCGGCAAGCGCGCCCGTAAGTGTGAACTGCACCGCATCGGGGAAGAAGTTTTCTCCGAATCCCAGGTACACCAGGGCCTTGATGATCGCTTCATCCAGGCCTCCGGACTTGTTCTCCGCGAGGAGCACCTTGTCCGCACCACACCAGAGCGAGTTGCGCTCCTGGCGGTATCCGGGTACGTTCGCGACCCTGACCTTATCGTTCGGCGCGGGATTAACCAGTTCGAACATCCCGTTCACGATGGGACGCGCGACCCCGTTCTGATACGCGATCGGACCGCTCGGCGCGGGCTGGCCCGAGGCATCCAGCTGGGAGCTTATTCCGAGAACGAGGTCTCTGTTCGGTGTCCCGCCGTTCGCGAGACTTACTTGCGCCTTTGTGGCAGCCGCGGGCGGGGTGACGCGTTCCGGGGCCGTCGGCATCAAGCCTGTACCACTGCACGCGCCAAGCGCGAAAGCCGCAAGCGCGGCGAGAGTGGCGAGGAGCGCGGTCTTGAGAGTGGCGAAACGCATGGCGCGTCCCCTCTTGCCGACCCTAGTCGGCTGAAGTGCAGGTCTTCGCCTGCTCATCGTGGAGTTCTCAGAATCCAGGGGCCGGCCTGGCGTCCGCCTCCACCGTCGCGGCACTAGAATATCCGGTGCCGACGCAGCGAGCTTGATGCGGGCGAGTTGGGCCCGCAGCAGATCCTCAGCCTCGGCTTCACTTGATATCAGCCGTATCCCATTGGTGATATCATCCAGGCCATGCCTCGACCGCAAGCCAAGCGCGTCACGACGCGGGTTCTGCTGCGCCTGCCGGCTGATGTGCACCGCGCACTGACCGGCGAAGCGGTTGACGCCGGACTCTCCTTCAACGAGCTCTGCGTCAGGCGGCTGAGCGCACAAGCCCACCCGCACGACGTCACCACGGCGCGATCGGCGATTGTCGGGCGTGCCGGGCGCACATTCGGCTGCCACCTGCTCGGCGTGGTGGCGGTTGGCTCCTGGGTCCGGGGTGAGGCCGCCACCGGCTCGGATATTGATGTACTCATCGTGCTCGACGCCGGCACGCCGTTGAGCCGGGATCTCTATCGACGCTGGGATACCCAGGCCGCCACCGTCGAAGGACGCGACGTGGACGCCCACTTCATCCATCCGCCTGTGAGCGACGCGCCTCCATCTGCCCCATGGTGCGAAGCGGCCGTGGACGGCGTGGTGTGGTTCGACAAGGACGGTGGCATCGTGGCGCATCTTGGCCGGATTCGACGGGCCATCGCGGAGCACCGTGTCGTCCGAAAACTGGTGCACGGACAGCCGTACTGGAAGGGAGCCGCGTAATGCGTAACCGCGAACTGGCAGCCGATCATGTGCAGCGGGCGCAGGCACGGCTGGTGGCGATCGACGTGCTCTTTGCGGCCTGCAGTTGGGCTGATGTGGTGCGTGAATCGCAGGAGATCGTGGAACTGGCGTTGAAGGGCCTGTTGCGGGCGTGCGGCATTGACCCACCAAGAATTCACGATGTGGCCGACGTGTTACTCGCGGAACAGCACCTCCTGCCGCCGGGGCTGATGCCCCACATTGCACGGCTCGCCGCCGTGTCCCGTGCGCTGCGCCGAGACCGCGAACTGGCGTTCTATGGCGCCGAGGATTTGACGCCGTCCACGTTCTACAAAGAAGCCGACGCCATCGCCGCCCGTGATGGTGCGCGCGATGTGGTCGCCGCCGTCCGATCTCACATGCCCGTGAATGGATGAACCCGGGGCGATGAGCGGTTCTCTATAATCTCTCCGTGCGTATCGAGACCTCGGCTCCCACCCGCATCGATCTGGCCGGCGGCACCATCGACATCTGGCCGCTCTACCTGTTTCATCCCGGCGCCCAGACGCTCAACGCGGCCATCAGCCTCCGGGCAAGCGCCACGATTGAGACCCGCGACGATGACCGGATCGTCATCCGCTCGCTCGACACGCAGACCACCCTTGAAGCCGACACCTGGCAGGAGCTGCGCGAGCGGCGGGAACTCCGGCTGCTGGCGCTGCTGGCCCACTTCTTCGAGGCACGGGGCATCACGCTGACCACCTCATGTGAGTCCCCGGCCGGCGCAGGCATCGCCGGCTCCTCAGCGCTGAATGTCGCCGTCTGTGCGGCGCTCGCCGACTGGAGCCGCACACACTACGAGCCGGAGGCGCTGCTGCAGGTAGCCATGAACGTTGAGGCGCAGACGATCGGCGTGCCGACTGGGCTACAGGACTACCGCCCGGCCCTGTACGGAGGCGTGGCAGCCCTGGAACTGGGCGTTGACGGCATCAGGCGCGTGGCGCTCGACGTGGACTTCCATGCCTTGGAGCAGCGCATGGTGCTCTGCTACACCGGGGAGCCTCGCAACTCCGGCACCAACAACTGGGAGATCACCAAGAAGCACATCGACGGCGACCCGCACGTTTTCGACTGCTTCGAGCGCATCCGTGACACGGCCGCCGTGATGCGCGAGGCGCTGGCGCGGGAGGACTGGGACGGGGTTGGCCGAGCCATCGCCGAGGAGTGGGACAACC
>CANJYC010000193.1 GCA_947478985.1 Acidobacteriota bacterium
CATAGTCCGCCGCCCACACGGCAGCATTCAGCTGTGCACCGCACGCCGCCCCAAGCACGAGCGACATCGACAGCCAGGCGCCGATCGAGCCCATCTGGAGACGACTGCAAGCGGCGGCCCCATACGACGTGCGCGGGATCTCAGCATATTGGCTGAAGCGGCCGGCAGAAACTGCGTCGGCACTGGTGCCGCGATCAGGCGGCTTGTGACACAAATGGAGGCCTGCGCCTGACCCGTATCGGAGCAGTCTTTGGCTGACTTCGATGTAACATTCCTCCCGCACAGGCTGACCGTTGCCGTCGCAGGATTGCTACGTCGGGCGCCTATCCTTTTACGTGCTCGAGCCTGTGACGCCAGCCGTACCGTGCATGCCGCTGTCGTTGCCCGCAAGCCAGCGTCTGACAACCGTTTTTGGAGAGATTCAATGAAGCGTATGCCGAGTGCCACGCGGACTGTCCTGTCGAGAATGTGTTCCCTCCTCGCGCTGCTCGCATTGCTGTGGCCGGCTGGCCATGCCAGCGCGCAGGGCGTGACGACCGGCGCTGTGACCGGCGTCGTGACCAACGAACAGCAGCAGCCCGTGGCGGGGGCCTCGGTCATCGCCGTGCATCTGCCGTCCGGCACCAGCTACGAGACGACCACGCGGGCCGACGGTCGGTATTCGATCCTGGGCATGCGCGTTGGCGGACCGTACTCGGTGACGGTGGCCTACACAGGTGGCGGGGGCGGGGCGTTCGAGCCGAAGACCGAGGACGGCCTCATGGTCAACCTCGGCGTCGCCACCGACGCTCCGATGACGGTGCGTGCCATCTCGGTGCAGGAGACTGTCCAGGTCACCGCCACGATCGACCCGGTGTTTAGCTCGAGCCGCACGGGCGCGGCCATCTCAGTGAGCCGGGACGATATCGCGCAGTTGCCAACGATTTCCGGCCGCATCAGCGACCTCACGCGACTGACGCCGCAGGCGACGGGCAGTTCCTTCGCGGGCCAGGACAACCGACAGAACAACATGACGGTCGACGGTGCCTCCTTCAACAGCTCCTACGGCCTCGGCCAGGGGCAGCCTGGTGGCCGAACCGGCGTGGCCCCGATCTCACTGGAGTCAATTGAACAGGTCCAGGTCAGCGTCGCGCCCTTCGACGTCCGGCAGGGCAACTTCATTGGCGGCGCCGTGAACACGGTCACCCGCAGCGGCACGAATCAGCTCACGGCTTCCGTCTATCACCGGATGCGGAACGAGAACTTTGTCGGGACCGACGCACACGGCCTGACGGTGAATCCCGGCACGTTCACCTTCGGCAACACCGGCGTCTGGGTCGGCGCGCCGATCGTCAAGAACAAGCTCTTCGTCTTCGGCAATTTCGAGAATGAAAAGAAGAGCGCGCCCCTGCACACCTTTACGGCGAACACGGGCGGACAGGCTGTCGGCGGCAACGTGAGCCGTGTCCTCGCATCCGACCTCGACGCGCTCAGCGCCTACCTGAAGCAGAACTTCAACTACGTCACCGGCCCCTATCAGAACCTCCCCGCCGAGACGCCGGCCAAGCGCTACATGATCCGGGGCGACTACAACCTGCACAACCGTAACAAGATCAGCTTCCGCTACAGCCAGCTGGAATCGAGCGACGGCAAGCTTCTCTCCGGGTCGACCTCGGCCGGACTCGGCCGATCGCTCGGCACGGGATTTCTCCCGTTCCAGGCATCCAACTACGCGCAGCTCGAGAACATCAAGTCCGGCGTCGGCGAGTGGAACCTGGTGCTCGGTAACAGCATCTCCAACAGCCTCATTACCGGCTACACGACCAACAACGAGAATCGCAACGACCCCGGCAAGCTCTTCCCGTTCGTGGATATCCTGGCAGCAGACGGCACGACCTACGCGTCGCTCGGCACCGAGCCGTTCACGCCGAATAACGAGCTCCTGTTCCACACCTTCCAGTTCCAGGACAATGTCACCAAGTTCAGCGACAAGCACTCGCTGACCTTCGGCTTCGCCATGCAGCGGTACCAGTCGGACAACTCCTTCTTCAACTGCTGCAAGCAGGGCGCGTTCGTCTACAACTCGCTGGCGGACTTCTACGCGGACGCCAACGGGTATCTGGCGAACCCGAGCCGAACGACGTCCACCATTACCCCGCGCCGTTATCAGGTGCGCTGGATGAACATCCCGGGGCTCGACAAGCCGCTCCAGACGTTGAAGGTGCTCTCCGGTGGCGGGTACGCGCAGGATGAGTGGCGGCCGATGCGCAATCTCACGATCACGGCCGGCCTGAGACTTGATCTCGCCTCGTTCGGCAATACGACCACCTTCCCAAATCCGAACGCCGATGCGCTGACGTTCCGTGACGAAACCGGCGGTGCCGTCAAGTATTCGAGCGGAACGTTGCCGGAGGCCAAGAACCTCTGGTCGCCCCGCCTCGGCTTCAACTGGGACGTGGCCGGCGACCAGCAGACGCAGGTGCGCGGCGGAACGGGTGTGTTCACCGGTCCTCCGCTCTACGTCTGGATTTCCAACCAGCTCGGCAACACCGGCGTGCTCCAGGGATCGCTGCTCGAGGACAACCCGACCGGGCGCCCCTTCACGACGGACATCAGCCGCTACAAGCCGATCGTCACCGGAGCGCCGGCGGCGAGCTACGAGCTGGACGTCACCGACAACAGCTTCAAGTACCCGCAGATCTGGCGCACGAACCTCGCCGTCGATCGGCGTCTGCCGGGCGGCATCACCGCCACCGGTGAATTCGTCTACAACAGGGACGTCAACGGCATCTACTACATCAACGCCAACCTGCCGGCTGCGCAGTCGGCGTTCGTGGGGGTCGATAGCCGGCCGCGCTGGACCGGCACGTCCTGCTCTGCGCCCACCTCTGGCCCGTGTGTCACGCGCATCAACAACGCGGTCGGCAATCAGGTAACCGCTGCCATCGTGATGAAGAACCAGAACGTCAGCCACTCCTGGAACATGTCCGGGATGCTGTCGAAGTCGCTCTACCACGGCCTCACGCTCAAGGGCGCCTACAGCTACGGCGACGCGAAGAACACGATCGACCCGCAGTCCACGGCGTCGTCGTCGTTCAACCTCAACCCGATGGCGGGCGATCCCAACAATCCCGGCCTGGGCCGCTCACAGTCAGCCCAGGGACACCGCATGTTCCTGAACGCGTCCTACAGCCGGTCGTACTTCGGCTTCGGCGCGACGAACATCTCGGCGTTCTGGGAAGCCAGCCCCTCGTTGAATGGCGCGGGCGCCGGCATCAGCACCACGGCCAGCTACGTGTTCGCTGGTGACATGAACGGTGATGGCGGGTCCGGTAACGACCTGATCTACATCCCGAAGAACACCTCGGAGATGAACTTCTCGGCCTTCACGGCGGGCGGCGTCACCTTCACCGCCGATCAGCAGGCGCAGGCCTTCGAGTCCTACATCAATCAGGACAAGTACCTGAGCAAGCACCGCGGCGAGTACGCGGAGCGCGGCGGCATCTGGAACCCGCTCGTCAAGCGGATGGATATGAGCATCACGCAGGACGTGTTCCACAACATCGCCGGGAAGCGCAACAGCGGCCAGTTCCGGATGGACTTCACCAACTTCGGCAACCTGCTGAATCACAACTGGGGCGTGAGCCAGCGCCTGGTGGTGCCGCTTACGCAGGGCTATGGCGCGCAGATTCTGACCAACGCGACCGCTGATTCCCAGGGCCGCGCGACTTACCGGCTGGCGACCGCGAACGGCCAGCTCGTGTCGAAGACCTTCCAGACCCAGAGCGGTCTGGCCGACGTGTATCAGTTCATGCTGAGCTTCCGGTACAGCTTCAACTAGGAACAAGGCGCGATCACGCGAGAGGGTCGGCAGCTCCAATGCGGGGCTGCCGGCCCTTTTCTCTGTACGGCCGGCGCTATAATCCTCACTCCCGCGTGCGCGCGAACACCCTCATACCGCATCAACATCCAGACGCACGCATGCCACTACCCGCCTCGTCGGCGTCACGGCCACCCAACGAATACGATCAGTTCGCGGACATCTATGCCGTGTGGACCGACACGGCCGCCTCGGCGCGTGCCAACCTCGCGTTCTATCTCGATGCCTATGCGGCGGCCGAAGGGCCAGTCGTCGAGCTCGGCGTGGGCGACGGCCGCGTGGCCGTACCCGCGGCGGCGAGCGGGCAGCACATCACGGGCGTCGATTTGTCGATGGCGATGCTCGAACGCTGTCGCCGGCGTGCGGCGGAGGCCGGTGTCCTCGACCGTCTCACCCTGCTGCACGCGGATTTCCGGCAGTTTCAGCTCGACACGCCCGCGGCGCTCATCGCGTTGCCGTACCATAGCCTCGGCCATGTGACGGCCATCGAGGACAAGCGCGCCGTGCTCACGCATGCGTTCTCGCAGCTTCGCCCAGGGGGACGATTCGTCTTCGACGATTTCCTGATGAGGCCGGCACTGGTGACACATATGCGTGGTGTGCAGCGCCGGGCCCAGTATCAGACGACCGCAGGTACGGACGTGCGCCTGTGGGTGACGTCGATCGTCGACGAGGCGGAACAGTCCATTCGCGTCGTGACGTGGGAAGAGGAACGACTCGGCGCCGACTGGTCGACCGGCCGGCACTACCGGTATCTGACACTGAGCTGGCTCACCCCGTCCCAGGCACGGGGGCTGCTCACAGACGCCGGATTTCTCGTGGACGCCTGTTACGGCGACTTCGCCGGAACGCCGTTCGCGGAGTCCACCGCGCACGAACAGGTGTGGGTTGCCCGAAGGCCGGCATGACGTTCACCCGCAAGGCG
>CANJYC010000194.1 GCA_947478985.1 Acidobacteriota bacterium
ACCGAAAGGCAGAGCACGGCAACGGTGAGGACGAGCGCCGGCACCCGTGCGGCATTGAACCCCGGCAATGACATCAGCCACTGGTACGGCGCCCTGTACCAGAACCGGTTGCCGAGGGCTCGCGGCACAGGTCCCAGCGCCATCGCGAATGAGACGAGTGCGCCCGTGGCATATAGGCCAGGCATGGATCCCGATTGGAGGAGGCCCCGGAAGCGCGGGCTGACGACCGCGGCGAGCGCCGCAAGATACAGTGCGACGCCGATCGGCTTGTACGTCTCCGTGACACTGATGCGAATGGCGCCGGTTCCGAGCGCCCATGGGCCGCCCACCCACGCGGCAAGGGCCGCAGCGAAGGCCAGCAGCGCGCCCGCAGCCAGGGTCCACGCCGCCACGCTGCGCCACCGGGCGGCGGACGGCAGGGGACGACGCGCGCGGTACGCGACCAAGGCGGCGCTGGCCAGCAGCAGACTGATGATCAGGCCGGGGTACAGCGGATACAGGACCGCGGTCGTCAGTGACTGGGGCGCGTGCACCGGCCAGAGCAGCAGGCGGTCCGAGCCGATTGTGATGGCGAGGAGGTCCGCGCCGAACGATTCGATTTCATATACGGGGCGGCCAAGTCCCCACGTTTCCTGCACGTCGCGGTACTTCAGGGCCACGGGCAGAATGGCGACGCCGGCGAGGGCGAGGGCCACGAACGTCGACGTCAGACGCGTCCGATTCCAGCGGCTGATCGCGAGCCAGGCGACCGCGAGGGCCAGGAAGACGCCGAAGTAGAGGAGGAAGTAGCCGCAGGTCAGGCCATTCAGCGCAACGCCGAGGGCAAAGCACGCCAGCCAGCGCCGGTCGTCCGTGTCCCAGAACCGATGCAGTCCCACCAGCGTCAGCGGCATCCAGAACATCGCCTGGGTCTGCAGGTGTGAAAGTTGCGAGGCGTGATACGGCGCAAACGCAAACGCAAGGCCGCCGATAGCCGCCGCATCGCTCCGCCGCGTGAGCGTGTAGCACAGCCAATAGGCGCTGAGGCCGTTGAGGACGGGGAGTGCCACGTAGGCCGCGTTGTAGGCCACGACCGGGGACGCGCCGAGCCACTGCAGCGGACTCGTCATCCAGGTGAGTCCCAGCAGCGTTTCAGAAAGCGCCAGCGCATTTGGAGCCGGCGCAAACGCGGGTGCGTTCCAGTAACTCTCGGTCAGCGGGACGTGAAACGCGTTCCACCAGAGAATCCAGACGTTCAACAGGGGGTCGCCCAGGTCGCTCACGACCGCCGAGGCGAAGCGCGGCAGCAGCGCGGCGTGGAGGGCAAGCGTGAGGCCGACCAGCAGGAGAGTGAAACGCCAGGCTGATGTGCGGTGCGGGCGCCGCGCGCGGTTGTGGTCGAAATCGGCAGTGGCGTGGGTCACGAATGATGACTTTCGCTGCGGATCATAGCGCTATTGCGCATTCGCTCCATATGCTCCTTGATAGCCATTATTGCTGGGGACTACACTCGTTTCTCTAAACGAATTCCGGCGAAGGCATCCTGGTCCCTGTCGATCGAGAGCCGCCGAAGCGTCAGCCTGTCGGAACGGGTTACTCACACACATCAGAATCTGGAGAGAACTATGGATACGGAAGCCAAGTGCCCGGTGTCGGGCGGCGCTCGCAGACACACCGTGGCTGGGGCCTCGAAGAACGCCGACTGGTGGCCGAATCAGCTGAACCTGAAGATGCTGCATCAGCACTCGTCGCTATCCAATCCCATGGCGTCCGATCCCACGGGCGCGCCGTTCGACTACGCGAAAGCGTTCAAGAGTCTCGACCTTGATGCCGTGATCAAGGACCTCCATGCCCTGATGACCGACTCGCAGCCCTGGTGGCCGGCGGACTACGGCCACTACGGCCCGTTCTTCATCCGGATGGCCTGGCACAGCGCGGGCACCTACCGTATTGCTGACGGTCGCGGTGGAGCGGGCTCCGGCACGCAGCGCTTTGCGCCGCTCAACAGCTGGCCGGACAACGTGAACCTCGACAAGGCGCGCCGCCTGCTCTGGCCGATCAAGCAGAAGTACGGCCGGAAGATCTCCTGGGCCGACCTCATGATCCTCGCGGGTAACGTCGCCCTCGAGTCGATGGGGTTCAAGACCTTCGGCTTTGGCGGCGGCCGGGCGGATGTGTGGGAGCCCGAAGAGGACGCCTACTGGGGCCCCGAGGCTGAGTGGCTGGGCGACAAGCGCTACAGCGGCGACCGCAACCTTGAGAATCCGCTTGCCGCCGTGCAGATGGGCCTGATCTACGTGAACCCGCAGGGGCCCAATGGCACGCCGGACCCGCTCGCGTCGGCCCGCGACATCCGAGAGACCTTTGCGCGCATGGCGATGGATGACGAGGAGACCGTTGCGCTCGTTGCCGGTGGTCATACCTTCGGCAAGACCCATGGCGCAGCCGATCCTGGCAAGTACGTTGGGCCGGAACCCGAGGGCGCCAGCATCGAGGAGCAGGGCTTCGGCTGGAAGAATTCCCTCGGCACGGGTAGTGGCGTCCACACGATCAGCAGCGGGTTGGAAGGCGCATGGACCCCCACGCCAATCACGTGGGACAACAGCTACTTCGACACACTGTTCGGCCACGAGTGGGAGCTGACGAAGAGCCCTGCGGGTGCTCTGCAGTGGACGCCCAAGGGCGGGGGTGGAGCAGGCACCGTGCCGGATGCGCACGATGCGTCGAAGCGCCATGCGCCAATGATGTCGACGGCCGACCTCGCGCTGCGGGTGGATCCGATCTACGAGAAGATTTCGAGGCGTTTCCACAAGAACCCGAAGGAGCTCGCGGACGCCTTTGCGAGGGCCTGGTTCAAGCTGACTCACCGTGACATGGGGCCCATCACGCGGTATCTCGGCCGGCTCGTGCCGGCGGAGTCACTGCTGTGGCAGGACCCGGTGCCCGCCGTCGATCATGCGCTGATAGACGACCAGGATGTGACGGCCCTCAAGGCCAAGCTCCTCGCCTCAGGTCTCTCGATCGCTCAGCTGGTCACGACGGCCTGGGCGTCGGCGGCCACCTTCCGCGGCAGCGACAAGCGTGGCGGGGCCAACGGCGCGCGCATCCGTCTTGCACCGCAGAAGAGCTGGGAGGCCAACCAGCCAGCCGACCTGGCGAAGGTGCTGGCGGCGCTCGAAGCGATCCAGAAAGCGTTCAACGGCGCGCAGTCCGGCAAGAAGAGAGTCTCGCTGGCTGACCTCATCGTGCTCGGCGGCTGCGCAGCTGTCGAGGCTGCGGCGAAGAAGGCCGGGCAGGACGTCACGGTGCCGTTCACGCCCGGGCGTACCGATGCGACACAGGCGCAGACCGATGTCGAGTCCTTCGCCGTGCTGGAGCCGGTTGCGGATGGGTTCCGCAATTACCTCCGCACGGGCACGCGCGTGCCCGCGGAAGAGATGCTTGTGGATCGGGCGCAGTTGATGACGCTCACGGCGCCGGAGATGACCGTGCTGATTGGCGGCATGCGCGCGCTGAACGCGAACGTGGGGGCGTCCACCCACGGCGTGTTCACAAGCCGGCCCGGGACGCTGACGAACGATTTCTTCGTCAACCTGCTCGACATGGGCACGACGTGGCAGGCATCGGCCACGGCCGACGGCGTATTCGAGGGACGCGATCGCGCGACGGGCAAGGTCAAGTGGACCGGCACGCGCGTGGATCTTGTCTTCGGCTCCAACTCCCAGCTCCGGGCCATCGCGGAGGTCTATGCCTGTGCCGACTCCCAGCCGGCGTTCGTGTGCGACTTCGTGGCGGCTTGGGGCAAGGTCATGAATCTCGATCGATTCGATCTGGCCTGATCTCGGTGGGGCGGGCCGTTGTGGTCCGCCCTCATTTTCCTGAAAGTTAGCCGCCGGGCCGAGGACGAGGCTTCGGCGCGGATTCTGCTCCCGGTGGTTCGACGTAGGGTGCCACCGGGATCCTCGTGTAGTGCACCTCGAGAATCTCCAGCGGTTCGGTGGTTCCCGGTGCGCGTAGTACCACAGTGTCGCCGGCTCCCGCCTTCATCAACGCGCGCGCCAGCGGCGATCTCCAACTGATGTGGTTGCGATCCAGGTCGACCTCATCGAGGCCGACGACGCTCACCACTCGGTCCGTCCCCGCTGCAGTGGCGTAGCGGACGGTTGCCCCGAAGAAGACCTGCGTGGCCGCCCGTCCGGCTCTTGGCGCTTCCGGATCCACCACCTCCGCCGCATCGATGCGTTTGGTGAGGAAGCGGATCCGCCGATCGATCTCGCGCAGGCGGCGCTTGCCGTACTGATAGTCGGCGTTCTCGCTGCGGTCGCCGTTGCTTGCGGCCCACGCCACCACCGCGGTCACCGCCCGCCGTTCCCTGGTGAGCAGAAACTTGCGCTCGTCCAGGAGTCGCTGGTAGCCGATCGGTGTGATGTAGTTCTTTTCGCTGGCCTTCGTGGGCGCCTCGCTCATGCGGTTGCTCCGATTCAATCACGACTGTGCGGTCGGATGCAGCGAAACCATGTCGCGGCCGCGGTCTTCAACTTCGACTATTTGGCAAGCGGTTTGGGTCGCAGTTGAAACTGCGCGGCGAACGGCGTGCTGCCTTTGCCGCCTAGCTTCAGCCACGGTGTGCGATCGCCGGCCGCTGCCCACAGTCAGCGTCCTTTCCAGCCTGCGGTGGCGTCGTTGATCCGGCCGTCCAGTCTCCTGGCGTAGTAGTCGAGCGAGCCTGGCGTCAGGAGCTGGCTCGTCATCTCCTGACCGGATTGCCCCGCGGTG
>CANJYC010000195.1 GCA_947478985.1 Acidobacteriota bacterium
CGCATGGTCCGCCGCCCACGCGGCAGCATTCAGATGCGCACCCCACGCCGCCCCAAGCACGAACGACATCGACAGCCAGGCGCCGATCGAGCCCATCCAGCCGAGGCTGCAAGCTGCGACCACATCCGACTGGCCAGTTGTGTCAGTGACTTGGCCCGCAAGAGTGGCGGGAACTTCACGCTCGCCGGCTTGGCCTCAGCGCAGATTCTGAGACGGGTTGACGAGTCAAACGCTTGTTTAATACAGTCGTTTCACTACTCATGAAGCGCCTGGTTCGCCCCCTTATCGTTCTCATCCTCCTCGCCGGCGGCGGCTACTACTGGCACCTCGGCTCGCGGCCGGTGCCCCTGGTGCTCACCGGCATCGTGACCACCGATGACTCGGTCGTCAGCCCGCAGATCGCGGGCCGTCTCACGCAGCTCCTCGTGAAAGAGGGGGATACCGTGAAGGCCGGTCAGCTGCTGGCGGTCCTCGACCCCGGCGAACTCCGGCAGGACGAGGCGTTCTACGCCGCGAACGCGGCGAGCGCCGGCTCGCAGGTGCGAGAGAGCACTCAGGCACTCGGTTTCCAGCAACGCCAGGTCGATGCGCAGATCCGTCAGGCCGAAGCGAACGTGACGGCTACCGAATCAGCCCGCACCGCCATGCAGGCCGATCTCGATAACGCCAAGCTGCATCTCGATCGCGTCGAGGCCCTCGTGAAGCAGGGTGTCATCTCACAACAGGATGCGGATTCGGCCCGGACGACGTTTCAGGTGGCCCGCGCGAAGCTGGCATCGCTCGACACACAGGTTGAGGCGCAGCGCGCCGCCGTCGCCCTGGCGCGCACCAGTGCCGATCAGGTATCCATCCGCCGCAGCCAGCTCGACGGCACGCGGGGCCTCGAGGCGGCCGCGAGTGCGCAGCGGACGAAAGCCGGCGTACGACTCGCCTACGCCGAGCTGCATGCATCGGTCGACGGCATCGTCAACGTCGTCGTCTCGCGGGTCGGGGAAGTGGTTGCAACGGGCCAGCCGGTACTCTCGCTCATCAACCCTGATGACTTCTGGGTCCGCGCCAACGTCGAGGAAACCTTCATCGATCGCATCCGCATCGGAGACACCGTGACGGTGCGCCTCCCGTCCGGCGAGGAGCGCCCCGGCACCGTCTTCTTTCGCGGCGTCGAGGCCGCTTATGCCACACAGCGTGACGTCAGCCGCACCAAACGCGACATCAAGACCTTCGAGGTCCGCCTCCGCGTCGACAACCGCGATCGCCGGCTCGCGATCGGCATGACGGCCTACGTCCTGCTGCCGGTGTCATGACGAACGCCATTGAGGTCCGCGAAATCGTCAAGCGGTTCGGCAATTTCACGGCGGTGGACGGCGTCAGCTTCGCCGTCGAGGAGGGCGAGATCTTCGGTCTCCTCGGACCGAACGGCGCCGGCAAGTCCACGCTCATCCGCATGCTCGTCACGCTGCTCCCGCCAACGGCGGGCACGGCGCTCGTGAGCGGCTTCAACGTCGTCACGCAGGCCGACCAGGTGCGACGCGCGATCGGCGTCATCCCGCAGGCGATGACGAGCGACCTCGAGCTGAGCGTCGAGGAGAACCTGATCATCTACGCCAAGCTGTATGGGGTCCCCCGCGACACGCGGACCCGGCTCATCCACGAGCTGCTCGAATCAGTGGAGCTGCTGCAGTGGAAGGACAAGCAGGTCAAGCACCTCTCGGGCGGCATGCGACGGCGCGTCGAGATTGCCCGCGGCCTCGTGCACGAGCCACGCGTCTTCTTCCTCGACGAGCCGACCACCGGCCTCGACCCGGTGTCGCGCACAGCCGTGTGGGAAATGTTGCAACGCATCAAGTCGCAGCGAAAGCTGACGATCCTCATCACCACGCACTACATGGATGAGGCAGACAGGCTGTGCGACCGCATCGCGATCGTGGACCACGGCAAGCTGGTCGCGCTCGACTCCCCGCTCACGCTGAAGGCGTCGATTCCGGTCACCAACGTCCTCGAGGCCAGTTTCGCAGCGCCGCCATCCGATTGGGACGCCCGCCTGAGACAACTGCCCGGCGTCGACCAGGTCGTGAGGCACGAGAACGTGTTCCGCCTGTCCTCCGGGAATGGCCCGGCGACAACGCTGGCCATGATGGAAGCCGCCGCAGCCGCCCACGTCACGGTCACGTCGCTCTCCGTGCAAAGCACGACGCTCGACGATGTCTTCGTGCACTACACGGGGCGCGCGCTGCGCGACACGCTGCAGGAGGCCTCGGTGACGGACTCCCCCTTCATGATCAGGCGGAGGTAGCCGTGTCACGCATGTGGGCCATCGTCGAACGTGAGATGCGCCGCTTCCGGCGCAGCCCGATTCTGATCGTTGTCTCGATGGTCTTCCCGCTGGTGCAGCTGATCGTCCTCGGCTACGCGTTCGGCGGCAACGTCAAGCACCTCAAGCTCGCCATCGTGGACCAGGACCACAGCCTGCCCGCGGTTAGAGTGCGCGAGCTGGCACAGGCCGTTTCGGCGGGCGCGCACACGCTCGACCTCATCGACTACGCCGACGAGGGACAGGCGGTGACCGACCTGCGCAACGGGCGCATCAACGGCGTCCTGACCATTCCGCCGGACTTCTCGCGCCGCGTGCTCCGCAAGGACGCGCCGAACGTGGCACTCATCGCGGACAACACGGACAACGTCGTCTCGGCCGCGATGGCCGCGAGCCTGACGTCGATGCTCGCCGCCTACGGCGCCCCGCCGACAATGGTGCGGCGGCCTGCTGCGGCCGCACTGGACATCGTCGAGGTGTATCCATACATCCCGTACATCCAGTACCTGCTGCCCGGTTCAATCGTGATGTCGATCTTCATGATGGTGATGATTGGCGGCGGGATCATCTTCATCGACGACAAGGCACGCGGCCTGCACGAGGGCTACCTGGTGACTCCGATCACCAAGCTGGAACTCATCGCGGGCTTCAACGTCTCCGGGACGATCAAGGCCGTGCTCGCCGGCTTCGTCATCATGCTGATCGGTTCGCTCATTGCCGGCGTACCGAATCCATTCGACGGGTTCCGGATCATGCGTCTCGCCGTGGTCATTGTCATCACCGCGTTCGCGCTCATCAGCATGATGTTCCTGTTGATGGTCCGCGTGAGCGACCCGCTGATGCCGCGCGCCATCTTCGGCGTGCTCAACACGGTGCTCTACTTCCCCAGCGGCGCGGTGTACCCCCAGCAGGGATTCCCCGCCTGGATGCAGGCGATTGCCGTCGTCGATCCCTTCACCTACGCCGTGCACGCGTTCAAGAGCCTGCTCCTCAAGAACACCGGCTTTGACGCCATCTCCGGCGATCTCCTCTACCTCTTTGTGTTCTCGACGGTCGCCATGACCGCCGCGACGCTGCTCTTCAAGCGCACACTCTAGCCATGGTCACTGGCGATCAGGAAACACGGGAACGGGTGCTGAATACGGCCGCGCGCCTGTTTGCCGAACGGGGCGTGGAGCGCGTCACCGTGCGCGACATCTGCCAGCAGGCACACGCCAATGTTGCAGCCGTGAACTATCACTTCGGCGGCAAGGACGGCCTGTATACCGCCGTCATGGAACTGGCGATTGGCGTGATGCGCTCGACGACCGAGGCGGCACGAGACGCCGGGGCGGGGCAATCCGCAGAAGGCCGACTGCGCGCATACATCGCGACGTTCGTGGACCGCGTCACGGGCAGCGGGCGCGACACGTGGATTCACCACCTGCTGATGCGGGAACTGGCCGACCCCACGCCGGCCCTCACACTGGTCGTCGAGCAGGTGCTGAAGCCGCGCATGGAATACCTCTGCGGCACCATTGCGGAGATTGCAGGGCGTTTGCCCGATGACGCGGTCGTTGTGCGCTGCGCCTTGAGCGTCCAGTCGCAGTTTCACGCGCTTTTGTGGAACCAGGCCCTGCCCAGAATCGCCACTGGGGGCGACACGACACCGGCCTCGGTCGCGGCCATCGCCGAACACATCACGGCATTTTCGCTGGCTGGCGTTCGCGGATTCGCGCAATCGCGCTGAAGCCGACAAAACTGTTAGGCAATTTGACGAATCGACCGGCAGAAGCACGAACTGTCCGGCCCCCTTCGATGTAAACTTTTTCGGCGCGACCCGGTCGTTGCCGTCGCGGGAATGTCACGTGGGGCACCTATCCTTTACGTGCTCGAGCCTGTGACGCCAGTCGTACCGTGCGTGCCGCTGTCGTTGCCCGCAAGCCAGCGTCTGACAACCGTTTTGGGAGAGATTCAATGAAGCGTATGCCGAGTGCCACGCGGACTGTCCTGTCGAGAATGTGTTTCCTCCTCGCGCTGCTCGCACTGCTGTGGCCGGCTGGCCATGCCAGCGCGCAGGGCGTGACGACCGGCGCCGTGACCGGCGTCGTGACCAACGAACAGCAGCAGCCCGTGGCGGGGGCCTCGGTCATCGCCGTGCATCTGCCGTCAGGCACCAGCTACGAGACGACGACCCGCGCTGACGGACGGTTCTCTATCCTGGGCATGCGGGTCGGCGGACCGTACTCGGTGACGGTCGCCTATACCGGTGGTGGGGGCGGAGCGTTCGAGCCGAAGACCGAGGACGGCCTTATGGTCAACCTCGGCGTCGCCACCGACGCCCCGATGACGGTACGTGCCATCTCGGTGCAGGAGACTGTCCAGGTCACCGCCACGATCGACCCGGTGTTCAGCTCCAGCAGAACAGGTGCGGCCATCTCGGTGAGCCGGGACGA
>CANJYC010000196.1 GCA_947478985.1 Acidobacteriota bacterium
AGGCCCACGTGATCGAGGGCCACGCGGTGCCCCGCCTCGAGCGAACGGTACATCGCATCGGCCTCATACGGCTCCACGCCGATGATCTTCACGTCCGGACGCAGGGCCTTGATGTAGCCCGCCACCCCGGCAATCAGGCCGCCGCCGCCGACCGGCACGAACACGGCCGATAACCGATCCTGGCTGTGGCGGAGGATTTCCGCCCCGATCGTCCCCTGCCCGGCAATGACGAGCGGGTCGTCGAACGGATGGATGAAGGTCATCCCCGTCTGCACGACGAGTGTGTCGCAATGCAACTTGGCATCGCTGTAGCTGTCGCCGGACAGCACCACGTCCGCGCCCATCGCGCGCACCGCCTCCACCTTGATCTCGGGTGTGGTCTGCGGCATCACGATGACGGCCCTGAGGCCGAGCTTCCGCGCCGAGAACGCCACTCCCTGTGAGTGATTGCCGGCGCTGGCCGTGATGATGCCGCGGGCGCGCTCCTGCGCCGTCAGGTGGGCGATCTTGTTGTAGGCGCCGCGCAGCTTGAAGCTGAAAACCGGCTGCAGATCCTCGCGCTTGAGCAGCACTTCATTTCCCGTCCGGCGCGACAGGCGCGGCGCCGGGTCGAGCGGAGTCTCGCGCGCCACGTCGTAGACGCGGCTGGTCAGGATGTCGTGGAGGAGCTGGGTCAGCGCGGCAGTCACGGTGGGGCGGCTAGATTATCCCAGAACACCGATCAGGCGGCCGTCACGGGCGCGATCACGCTATCATTCTGTTGATGTCGCGCCCGGGCGCTGCCGGGACGGAGGCTGTGATGAAGAGAAGTGGCATGACACGAATCGCGGTGCTGGGAACCCTGGTCGGTATCGGGCTGTTGACGATGACCGTCGCCGCCTTCCAGCGGTCTGGCGCCCCTGGCCGGGGCAATATCGTCGATGTACAGCGGCTCCGGTCAAACCTCTATCTGATGCGGGGCGGCGGCGGCAACAGCGCCGTGTTCGTCACGACCACCGGAGTCGTGGTCGTCGACACCAAGAATCCAGGCTGGGGCGCTCCCCTGCTTGAAGCAATCAAATCCATCACCGACAAGCCGGTGACCACCATCATCAACACGCACACGCACGGCGATCATGTGAGCGGCAACGTGGAGTTTCCCGCCAACGTGGAAGTGATTGCTCACGCCAACACTGCCGAGAACATGAAGGCGATGCGCCCGCCGGCCACTATCCCGCAGACCGGTCCACCCACGAACATCTTCAATCAGAACGGCGGCGTCGGCCTCCCGAAGCGCACCTTCACTGACACCCTGACCATCGGCACCGGTGCCGACCGCGTGGTGCTCCGCTACTTCGGCCGCGGCCACACTAACGGCGATGCGTGGGTGGTGTTCCCGGCCCTGCGCTTCGCCCACGCGGGTGACATCTTCTCGGGCAAGAACATTCCGCTGCTCGATTCCAACAACGGTGGCAGCGCCGTGGAGATTGGCGCCTCACTCGACAAGGGCTTCCTGGCCCTCGGCACACAGGTCGATGCATTCATCACCGGCCACAGCGACGTGATGATGCCGGCGGACCTCAAGGAATATGCGCAGTTCAACAAGGACTTCGCCAACGATGTGATTGCCGCCAAGAAGGCCGGCAAGACGGTCGACGAGATCGCCGCGACGTGGAAGATTCCGGCGAAGTACGTGGGCTACGCGGATCCGATTCCTGAACGGCTCCGCGGCAACATCGAGCTCGTCTTCAACGAAACCAAGTAGGGCGATGTGACAGAGAAGTCGGCGGCGCCGCGTGCGCTGACCACGCGGTTCGCCGACTTCTGGCTTCTGGGCGGCGCCAGCATCCTGGTCTGGCTGGCCATGGTCGTGGCCTCAGGGTTCCGGAACAGCTGGGCCGTCGATCAGCAGTTCAAGAACCTCACCTACACGACGGCGTCACTCTCGCTGCTCATCAACTACCCGCACTTCCTGATTTCCTACAAGCTCGCCTACGGCCGTGGACGCGCCTTTGCCGTGCGGCACTGGTGGCAGCTCATCGTCGTGCCGCTGCTGATGGTGACGCTGTTCACCGTGGCCTACGTCGCGTTTGAAACCCCTGTCACGAGTCTGCCCTTGGTGCCTCGCCTCGCCGAATGGCTGCAGCCCTGGGGCGCGAACGCCCGCGTCCTCTCAGGGCCGCGCCTCGGCGATCTGCTGTTCACAGGCGCCTTCAACGTCATGATCCTCACGGTCGGCTGGCACTACACCAAGCAGGTGTTCGGCTGCATGATGGTCTACGCCAGCTTCGACGGGTACGCCTTCACGCCGTCTCAGCGCCGCCTCACCAAGGGCGCCCTGTTCAGCATCTGGGGGATGAACTTCGTACAGGCGAACCTGAGCGGCGCCCAGAACAACTTCTCGCAGTTCATCTACTACTCGATGGACCTGCCAGACATTCTGCGCCCCATCAGCGAGCTGATCGTCGGCGCCGGCTTCCTGCTTGTCGTCTACTTCGTCTTCAACGCCAATTACCGCAGGACCGGACAGCGGCCCAGCCTCAACCTGCTCGTGCCGTTTGTGGCGCTCTACATCTGGTGGCTGCCCCAGACGCGTCAGTCCGAGTTCTATTTCCTGCTCACCCCGCTCTTCCACTCGGTGCAGTACCTCACGTTCGTGTACAAGGTCGAGTCGACGCGCCTCAGCACGGTACCGGACCACCGCGAACTGCACTCCACGGCCGTCGTCGTCGGCACGGTGCTCGCCGGCTGGCTGGCCTTCGAGCTGTTTCCCAACTCGCTCGACAATGCCCTCGGGACGTTCAGCGCGTGGAAGATGTTTTTCTTCTTCACCGCAGCGACGCTCTTCATCAACATCCACCACTACTTCATCGACAACGTGATCTGGCGCTTCCGCGACCCTGAGGTGCGGAACTACCTGCTCTCCTGAGCCCGCGCGAGTGCAAACGTGCCTATGACGGCCGCCGGCCGGTCGAGGTAGGATTCAGGGCACGTATGGCGCATACACGACCACGGATTGCGATTGTCGGCGGCGGCATGGGCGGGCTCACGGTGGCAGCCACCCTGCGGCTGGCGGGCTTCCACGTCGATGTCTACGAACAGGCGGCACGGCTCGCCCGCGTCGGCGCCGGCATCCAGATGATGCCGAACTCGATGAAGGTGCTGCGGCGGATCGGCATCGAAGCGCGCGTGCGCGACACCTCATTCGAGCCGTACTCGCACCTCAACCGGACGTGGGACACCGGGGACGTGGTGCGGGAACTGCCCATGCCGGAGAGCCTGTTCGGCGCCCCCTACCTGTGTATGCACCGCGGCGATCTGCACGAGGCGCTTCTGTCGATCCTGCCCCCGGAGATCGTGCACCTCGGCAAGAAGCTCACGGGCCTCGACGAGCGGGCCGGCCAGGTGACGCTCTCGTTCGAGGACGGCACCACCGCGCAGGCGGATGCGGTGGTGGCTTCCGACGGCGTCCACTCGCTCGCGCGCGAGATCATCGTCGGGCCCGATACACCGATCCACAAGGGGCGTATCGCGTACCGCTCGGTGTTCTCGTCAGCCCTGCTGGGCGGGCTCGACATCGGCCCCTCACGGACGAAGTGGTGGGGCATCGACCGGCACATCGTCATCTACTACACGCGGCGCGATCGCAGCGAACTCTACTTCGTCACGAGCGTCCCGGAACCCGCGGAGTGGGTGACAAAGGAATCGTGGTCCGCCACAGGCGACGTGCGCGAACTGCGAGAGGCGTACAAGGGGTTCCACCCTCATGTGACCGGCGTCCTCAACGCCTGTCCCGACTGCCACAAGTGGGCCATCCTCGAGCGCGAGCCGCTGCCACGCTGGAGCGACGGGCGTGTAGTGCTGCTGGGCGATGCCTGCCATCCGATGACGCCGTACATGGCGCAGGGCGCTGCCACGGCCATGGAAGACGCCGCCGTGCTGGCGCGCTGCCTGACCGAGGTCGAGGGCGAGGACATTCCCGGAGCGTTTGCGCGCTACGAGGCGCATCGGAAGCCACGAACCTCGCGCATCCAGGCCATCTCGAGCGCCAACACGTGGATGAAGGGTGGCGACGAGGATACGTCGTGGCTCTACGGCTATGACGCGTGGAACGTGCCGCTCTCATGACGGCCACGCCCACGTCGACCTCATCCGCGTCCTTCACCACGTCGGACGACCAATCGATCGCCTTCTCCCGCTATCCAGCCCCCGCGGTCGGAGCCCCGCGACTGGCGCTCGTGCACTCGCTGGCACTCGACCGCAGCGTCTGGGACGCCGTCGTCGAGCAGTTGCGCGGCGTAGCGGAGCTGATGACGCTCGACTGCCGTGGTCACGGACGCTCAGACCGTCGCACTGGTGAGTACACGGCGGACCTGTTTGCGCGCGATCTCGCGGAACTCTTCGACCACGTGGGATGGACGTCGGCTGCGGTGGCCGGCTGCTCCATGGGAGGATGCGTGGCCCTGGCCTTTGCCGGTCGGTATCCCGATCGCACCACCATGCTGGGGCTCATCGATACGACCGCCTGGTATGGCGACGGCGCGCCAGCCCGGTTCCGTGAACGGGCGGCCGAGGCCAGATCGAAAGGCATGGCGGCGCTCATCGACTTCCAGCTGACCCGCTGGTTCTCTGAGGCGTTCCGCGCCTCACACCCCGAGACCATCGCCCACGTGATGTCGGTGTTTCTGGCAAACGATCTCGACTGCTACGCGTCCACTTGCGCGCTGCTCGGCGATGCGGACCTGCGCGAATTCCTGCC
>CANJYC010000197.1 GCA_947478985.1 Acidobacteriota bacterium
CCCGGTCTGCCTTCGCTCCTGCCCACAGGGTGGCTTGCTCGGGCGTCATCAGGCTCAGCATCTGCCTGAGCACCGCGGGTGAGGGACCCAGCCGGAACTGGTAGAAGTAGCGCTCCACATCCGCCGGCGCGTCTTCGGGAATCGAGGCAGCGTGGGCGCCGGTCGAGTTCAAGAAGACCAACATCGAGTTGGCGCGGAACGGGACCGTCTTCACCAGGTCGCACCGCTCGGGATCGATGTAGTACACGCGACTATCCGGCGCCCCCGCGTCGTCGCGCACCCGGGACAGGCGCGTGCCGTACGCCTCCGCGTCGCCCTCGCGCGCCAGATAAATCAGCACCGTCATGAATCCCCACCTGGGGTCACGATGCGGCAGCAGGTTGTAGCCCCGGTGCCGCAGCATGATCCGCCCATCCGAGGCGTGCAGCCTGATGTCGACATCGCCGGGCAGCGCGGGACACGCGGAGCGGACGTAGTCCCGCACGGCGTCCTGGAACTTGGCGTTCAGCGCGCGGTTCAGGATCCGGGCCACCAGCGTGCGGTACATGAAATCCCAGACCATCCGTGAGTAGGCCGGTCCGAACGTAAAGGGCACGCTGACCCGGTGCCTGCCATTCTCGCGGTCTGTGAAGAACACCGGCGGCGGAATGGCGGCGATCAGGTGCTTGTAGATGTCGGTCGGCAGCCAGTTCTCCACAACGACGTGGGGAAAGGGGTCCATCTCGAGCGTGGCCGATTCGATCGCCCTCCGCACGTGGGCGCCGATGCGTTTGGCATCCAGGGCTTCGGAGAGCGAGGCGAACTCGTCGCGCATCTCCCAGTCCAGCCGCTGAATGGTGATGAGCTGCTCGTTCTGCTCACGCAGTTCCGCAACCTGCTCGGTGAGCTGCCGCGTCCTGTCCGCGAGCGCATCCACCCGGGAGAGGGTGCGGAAGAAGGTCTTCGGCCGGAGCAGGTCCGCCGCCGCAGTCAATCGTGACAACGAGTGCTTGATCATGGAAGAGCCCGCCTAGATTAGCAGCGCATCCCGGGCGGAGACCACCCGGTCCAGCGCCTCCCGGACCGTCGAGCCCATCGCCGTGAGATGCCCCATCTTCCGTCCGGGGCGCGGGTCGCTCTTGCCGTAGAGGTGCAGCTTCACCTCGGGGTGCCGCATGGCCGCGGCCCAGTTGGGCTCGCCGTCCGACCAGAGATCGCCGAGCAGGTTCGCCATGGCCGAGGGTCGCAGCAGCGCGGTCGACCCGAGCGGCAGACCGCAGATGGCGCGCACCTGCTGCTCGAACTGGCTGGTGATGGCGGCGTCAACGGTGAGGTGACCGGAGTTGTGCGGCCGTGGCGCGATCTCGTTGACCAGCAGCTCACCGTCGGTGCTGAGGAAGAACTCCACGCAGAGCACACCGACGTACTGCAGCTCCTCCAGGATCGTGCGCGTGATCTCGGCAGCGCGCGCGGCGATGTCGGCCGGAATCTGCGCGGGTGATGTCGTCACGTCGAGAATGTGGTGGTGATGCCGGTTCTCGAACGGTGCGTACTCAACGACTGCCCCATCGAGCCCCCGCGCCGCGATGATAGAAATCTCCGCCTGAAGGCTGATGAACTTCTCCACGACGGCCGGCTGGTGACCGATGGCCGTCCAGATGTGTTCGACATCCGCAGGCGAGCTCACCCGGTGCTGTCCCTTCCCGTCGTAGCCGAACGCCGCCGTCTTGACGATGGCGGGCGCGCCGACCTGTGCCACCGCGCTCCAGAGCTCGTCGAACGTGCCTGCCGCCATGAACGGCGCGGTCGGGATGCCGCGATCCGCGAGAAACGTCTTCTCGCGCGCACGTTGCTGCGTCGTGTGCAGCGCCACGCCGGACGGCCGCACGGGGCGGATGGCCTCGATGGCGTCGATGGCGTCAATGGGCACGTTCTCGAACTCGAAGGTCACCACATCCACGTGGCGGGCGAATGCACGCAGCGCATCGAGATCGTCGTAGGACGCGGTCACCTCGACGTCGGCCACCTGACCGGTGGGCGTGTCGTCAGCGGGTGAGAACGTATGGACGCGATACCCCATCCGCCGTGCGGCGATGGCGAACATCCGGCCGAGCTGGCCGCTGCCGAGGACGCCGAGCGCAGCGCCCGGCGCGATCATCCGCGTCACGGCAGCTGTTCCTGGCGGACCTTCTGTGTCTGCTCCGCGCGAAAGGCGCGCAGCCGCTCCCGGAGTTCGGGGCGCGAATTGGCGAGGATGGCAACGGCCAGCAGCCCGGCATTGGTGGCCCCGGCTTTGCCGATGGCGAGTGTGGCGACGGGCACGCCGGCCGGCATCTGCACGATCGACAGGAGGGAATCGAGTCCCTGCAGGGCCGCGCTCTGCACCGGGACGCCGAGGACCGGGACGATCGTGTGCGCGGCGACCATGCCGGGCAGATGCGCGGCGCCACCCGCGCCGGCGATGATCACTTCGAGGCCGCGCCCTTCGGCGCCCGTGGCGAATTCCGCCAGCCACGCCGGCGTGCGGTGCGCAGAGACGATGTGGCGCTCGCAGGGGACGCCGAATCGCTCCAGCGCCTCCACGGCGTGCCGAAGTGTGTCCCAGTCGGACGACGAACCCATGACAACGGCGACGAGTGGTGAGGGGGCCAAGAGGCGAGGATTTTACCTCAGCCGCCGGCGGGCGCGGCCGCTCTTGGTGGTCCCGCGCTACACTCAGCCGTAGGAGCGCGTCATGAACGTCCGCCTGGTTCCACTGCTGCTGCTGCTCTCGTCCGTCCCGCTCGCCGCGCAGTCGCCCGCGCCCCGCCGGCTCGAGGTCCCCTACCGCCAGGTGACGCTGGCAAACGGGTTGACCGTCATCCTGCACCGGGATGCGAGCGTCCCCGTCGTCTCAGTCAACGTCTGGTATCACGTCGGATCGGCCAACGAGCGCCCAGGGCGCACCGGTTTTGCGCACCTGTTCGAGCATCTGATGTTCGAAGGGTCGAAGAACGTGCCGGAAGGGGCGTTTGACACGCTGCTCGAGTCGGCCGGCGGCGACAACAACGGTTCCACCGACAACGACCGGACGAACTATTACGAGGACCTCCCGGCCAACGCCCTCGAGCTGGCGCTCTACCTCGAATCCGATCGCATGGGCTTCCTGCTCGACACGATGTCGCCCGAGCGGGTGAACGGCCAGCGCGACGTCGTCAAGAACGAGCGCCGGCAGAGCTACGAGAACCGGCCGTACGGCATGGCCTCGCTCGAGCTCGACAGGATGCTCTGGCCGGCCGGGCATCCTTACAGCTGGCCGACGATCGGCGAGATGGCCGACCTCACCGCGGCGAGCTACGACGATGTCGTCGCGTTCTTCAAGAAGTACTACACGCCGAACAACGCGAGCCTCGTCATTGCGGGAGACATCGACCTCGACCGCACACAGGCCCTGGTCGAGAAATGGTTCGGCATCCTTCCCGCGGGACCGGCCGTCGAGCCGGTCGCCCCGCCGGCCGCGATCCTCACCGGCGTGACGCGGCGGACGCTCACGGACCGCGTCCAGCTCCCGCAGTTGACGCTGGGCTGGTTGACGCCTCGGGCATACGCGCCGGGCGATGCCGCGCTCGACATCGCGTCGTCGGTGCTCAGCGGCGGCAAGAACTCGCGCCTCTACAAGCGGCTTGTCTACGACATGCAGATCGCGCAGGACGTGTCCGCCTATCAGCAATCGAGACCACTCGGCGGGTCGTTCATCATCGAGGCCACGGCGCGCCCGGGAAAAAGCCTCGCCGAGATCCAGAACGTGATCGACGAGGAGATCGATCGTCTGCGGCGTGAACCGCCGGACGCGCGCGAGGTGCAGCGCGCGATCAACCAGACCGAAGCCGCCTTCTACCGGAGCATGGAGCGTGTCGGCAGCTACAGGGGCAAGGCCGATCAGCTCAATGCCTACTTCGCCGCGGGCGGCGGCCCCGACTACTTCGCCGAGGATCTGGCACGCTACACGTCGCTCTCCCCCACCGACATCCAGGCAGCCATACGCCGATGGCTGCCGGCCGATCGCCGCGTGGAGCTCATCGTCGAGCCGGAGGCCGCCAAATGAGCGCCACGAAGGGACGGCTTCTCTGCGTGGTGGCGACGCTCTGCGGCTGCCTCTCGGTGGCGCTCGTCGCGCAGGATCGATCGAAGCCGCCCACGCTCGGTCCACCATCCACGCTGACCCTTCCGTCGATACAGAAGCGGGCGCTCTCCAACGGGCTGCCGGTGTGGGTGATCGAGAACCACGAGGTGCCGCTCGTGCAGGTGAACCTCGTCATCCGCGCGGGCAGCGGGGACGACCCGGCCGGCAAGTTCGGCCTGTCGAGCCTTACCGCCGCGATGCTCGACGAAGGCGCGGGCACGCGATCCTCGCTGCAGATTGCCGACGCCGTTGAGTTTCTCGGCGCGACGCTCTCGACCACGAGCGGATTCGACGCCTCGGCCGTGCGGATGAACGTCCCCGTGGCGCGCCTGGCCGACGCGCTGCCGGTGATGGCCGATGTCGTCCTGCGGCCGACGTTTCCGGACGCCGACCTCAACCGTCTGCGGCAGGAGCGGCTGACCGCGCTGCTCCAGGCCCGCGACGAGCCGGAGAGCATCGCGCCGATGGCGTTCGCGCGACTCGTGTTCGGCCCGACACACCGCTACGGCACAGGGGCCATGGGCACCAACGCCACGCTCA
>CANJYC010000198.1 GCA_947478985.1 Acidobacteriota bacterium
GGAGCCGCCAAGCTGGTCCCAGTACGCCTTGCTGCCCAGCTTGTCCATGTGGTCGCGCACCTGGCGCGCGTGGGCCTGCAGCTTCAGCACGCGCGCGTCCTCGTCCGGCGCTTCCTGGGCGTCGAGGAACGCTTCAAGCGGCGTCTTGGCGTCCACGACGATCTTCTTGCCGCCGGGCAGGTGGACGACCATGTCCGGCCGCAACCGTCCACCGTCGCTCTGCAGGGACTGCTGCTCGTCGAAGTCGCAGCGCTGCAGCATGCCGGCAATCTCAACCACACGGCGCAACTGCATCTCGCCCCAGCGCCCGCGCACGGCAGGCGTGCGCAGGGCCCGCGAAAGCAGCGTCGTTGAGGAGCCGAGCGCGGCCAGCTGCTCGGTGAGCCGCGCATAGGCCGTGGTGCGCTCCCGCTCGGCCTCGGCCAACCGAACGTCGACCTTGTTCAGGGTGTCGCTGATGGGCTGCTGGTACTTCTCGAACGAGGTGCGCGCCAGGTCGATGAACGACGTGCGGTTGTCCTTCAGCGCCTCGGCAGCGAGCGACTGGAAGGTTTCGCGCAGCCGCTGATCCACCTGCGCGTGTCTGGCGAGTTCCTCTCCCTGCCACGTCTTTTCCTGCTTGAGCGCGGCAGTCTCGGCACGCGCCTCGGCCAGCTCGCCCGCATGCGCGAGGCGCACACTCGCCAGCTCGCGTTGATGCCGGAGGTTCAACACGAGGGCGGTGACGACGGTGGCGATGATGGCGGCCACAGCGGCGGCCACGACGGCGGCCACGAGGGTGAAAGCCAGGGCTGAGGGTTCAGGAGTCATGGCTCACAAGCCGGTGAGAGGCACGCGGCGAATGGTAGCAGAGGCCTCAGCTCAACCGTTTCAAACAGTTACAGAACTCCACGGCCTGGCGACCGAACTGTAAGGGCGCCATCCGGCACCCTCGAGCATGCCGCCTGTTTTGCAGGGGATTTCGGCCACGCAGTAGGGAGCGCTGGTTGCAGGTGTGTCTGGTATGGGCATTCAGGGACACGTCTTCACGCTGGGGGATGGGCTGGGCGATCGCTGGCTGTCAGCTCAGCCACCGCACGGGCAGGTGGAGGTTCTGCGGCTGGCACCTGCGCTTGCCGCCAGGGAGGCCGCCATCCGCACACGCGTCTCGCATCTGTCTGCTCAGGAGTCCGGGTCGCTGGCGACGGTGCGAGAGGTCGAACGCCAGGACGCCGATCTGCGCGTTGTTGCCGATGTGGCGCCGGGCACTCGGTTGTCGGATCTGCTGTTGCACCTTGAATTGACGGGCGAGGCGCTCTCCCATGCCGGCGTTCTCGGGCTGGCCGGCAGTGTCCTTCGCGCCCTGGCGGCGTTGCACCAGCGTGGCGCCGGCTTTGCTCATGGCGCCGTCACCCCCGCGCACGTTGTCCTCACGGCCAACGGCACGGTCCTCCTGACTGACGGTGTCTTCGGATCGGCGCTCGAGTCGCTGGGGTGGAATCGCGAACAGTTGTGGCGCCAGTTCAGCCTCGCCCTGCCGGCGTCGGCGAATCTGCCGCGCTTCGACCAGCGCGCCGATGTCACGCAGGCCGCAGCCGTCGTGCTCGCAATCGCGTTGCGCCGTCCACTCACCCCGGACGAGTACCCGCGGGCCACGGTCGATCTGGTGACGCGCGCCACGTCGGATCCCGCCGTGCCCGGCGCGTCGGCGCTCCGGATGTGGCTGCTGCAGGCGCTGCAGTTGCACCCCCGCGCGATGTTCACCTCGGCGGTGGATGCCGAGCGGGCATTCGGCGATGTGATCGCCGCGTCCGGCGCGCGTTTCGCCGGGGCCAGGGCCCTCGGACAGCTTCTCCAGCCGCTGCGGCTGCTGATAGCATGATCCCCCTGACGCATGCACACGGCTCAGGGCCCCGCGCCCCAGGCGCGACGTTTCCGGCACCCTCATCTTCCGGCCCTGCGGCTCGTGCCGGTCGTGGTGTGCCTGCTGCTGTGCGGCTGCACGGCCGGTAAGCCTCCGGCGTCGTCGGCATCGCGGGATCGCGATGTTCCCCTTCCTATTGACAGTGTGACGATTCACGGCGAGGTGCCGCGCAACAGCAACCTCGCCACCATGCTGAGTACACAGGGCCTGGCGACTGACGCCGTCCGCCATGTGGTGATGGCGGCGCGTTCAGTCTTCGACCCGCGCCGTCTGCGGGCCTCGCAGCCGTTCTCGATCGAGCGCTCCCTCGAAGGGACGCTGCGCCTCTTCGAGTACGAGATCGACCCCGACTGGTTCCTTCGCATCATGCCCGCGTCGGCCGGCGCAGCCGAGCTGCGCGCCGAGCTGGTGCCGATCCCGAAGACCCTGGAGCAGGCCACCGCGGCGGGGACCATCGGCGGCAGCACGCCGTCGCTCTTCCAGGCGATGGAAGCCGCAGGGGAGGGCGCGGAGCTCACGATGGCGATGGCCGACATCTTCTCAGGGGAGATCGACTTCAACACCGAGCTCCAGCCGGACGATCGCTTCGTGCTGACGTTCGAGAAGTGGAATCGCGAGGGTCGGCCATCGACCTACGGCGCGATTACCGCAGCCGAGTTCCACAACGCGGGGCGTGTCGTGCGGGCGATCCGGTTCACCACGCCCGGCGGCAAGCCCGACTATTACGACGAGCACGGGCGTTCGCTCCGGCGCTTCTTTCTGCGATCGCCCCTGAAGTTCGAGCCGAGAATCACCTCACGGTATTCGTCCCAGCGGATGCACCCCATCCTGCACACGGAACGCGCGCACAACGGGATCGACTACGGGGCGCCCATTGGCGCGCCGGTCGTGGCGATTTCCCCCGGGACCGTCCTCTCGGCCACCTACGACAACGCCAACGGCCGGATGGTCCGAGTGCGCCACAGCAACGGGTACGTGTCGTTCTATCTCCACCTGTCGGCGTTCGCCCCAGGTGTCAGCGCCGGCGCTCGCGTGGCCCAGGGACAGACGATCGGTCGGGTCGGCATGACCGGCCTGGCGACCGGTCCCCACCTGCATTACGGGCTGCAGCGCAACGGCGCGTGGGTCGATCCGTTGAGCGCGCAGCGGAAGATGCCGCCTGGAGAGCCGGTCCCGCCAGAGGCGCTCAAGACGTTTGCCCTTGCGCGCGACGGCGCGCTCGCCGCGCTCGGACAGACGCCGTCCGGCACGCATTAAGTATAATTTTCTCTTCCATGGCCCTTCTGATTCCGTTCCGTGCGCTTCGCCCGACCCCTGCCTCCGCCGCTCGCGTGGCCGCGGTTCCCTACGATGTCGTCAACGCCGAGGAAGCCAAGGCGCTCGCGGCCGGCAACCCGCTGAGCTTTCTGCACGTGTCGCGCGCGGAAATCGACCTGCCGGCCGACACCAACCCGTATTCAGACACCGTCTACGCCCGTGCCGCGGAGAACTTCACCCGGCTGCGGGGCGAGGCGCCGCTCGTGGTCGAGGAAGCGCCGAGCCTCTACGTCTACCGGCTGCGGATGGGCGCCCACGAGCAGACCGGCATCGCCGCCACGTTCTCCGTGGACGAGTACGACCGCGACATTATCAAGAAGCACGAGCGGACGCGGCGCGACAAAGAGGACGATCGCACGCGCCACATCCTGGAACTGCGCGCCCAGACGGGACCGGTGTTCCTCACGCATGGCGCCTCGGCCGGCGTCGATACAGTGGTGAAGAAGACGATCGGCACCGCGCCGCTCTTCGACCTGACCGCCGCCGACAAGGTGCAGCACACGATCTGGCGCGTGGACCCGGCGGATGAGCAGGCGCTCGTGGCCGCATTCGCGCGCATCCCGGCGCTCTACATCGCCGACGGGCACCATCGTGCCGCCAGCGCCGCGCGCGTCCGGCAGCAGCTCCGCGGTGCCAATGGCGCGGCGGGCGAGTGGGACACGTTTCTCGCGGTGGCGTTCCCGGAAGACCAGATGCAGGTTCTCCCGTACAACCGCGTGGTGAAAGACCTCGCCACGTACACGCCGGAGACGCTTCTGGCAAAGCTCCGCGAGCAGTTCACGGTGACGGAAGGGCCGGCCACCCCCGTCCGTCGCGGCGACGTGGCGATGTTTCTCGGCGGACGCTGGTACACGATCGCGCTTGGCGATCCGTCGGCGAGCGCCGGGGGAGCCGCGCTGTCTGCCGGGGATCGTCTTGATGTCAGCCGCCTGCAGGACGCTGTGCTGACGCCGCTGCTCGGGATTGGCGACGTGCGCAGCGACAAGCGGATCGATTTCGTCGGAGGCGCCCGCGGCACCGGGGAGCTCGAGACGCTGGTCACGTCGGGACGGTTCGCGGTCGCGTTTTCGATGTACCCGGTCAGCGTCCGAGACCTGATGGAGATCTCCGACGCGGGCGACATCATGCCGCCCAAGTCGACCTGGTTCGAGCCGAAGCTCAGGGACGGTTTGCTGTCCCACCTGATTTAAGTCACGAAAATTAATAGGAATTCCCGGAGTTCAGATCACATGCCTACGACCACCGCCCGCATCTACAACTTTTCCGCCGGCCCCGCCGTGCTGCCGCTGCCGGTCCTCGAGGAAGCGCAGCGCGATCTTGTGTCGCTGCCCGGCGTCGGCATGTCGGTGATGGAGATCAGCCACCGCTCGAAGACCTTTGAGGACATCCTCAACACGGCGATCGCCGACATCCGCGCGCTGGCGGGGATTCCGGACAACTACAAGATCCTGA
>CANJYC010000199.1 GCA_947478985.1 Acidobacteriota bacterium
GGGACGGCGCCATCAGCAGTCCCCGGCAGCGACGAACTACGGGTTGCCCTCGCCGAAGCACTGGCCTGCGCTTGCGCTGCTCGGATTCCTCATGATCTGCCTGGGCAATGGGGGCGTGATCTGGGCGGAACAATGGGTCCCAAGCGGCATTGCCGCCGTTGTGGTTGCGTCGAGTCCCTTCTGGATGACCGGCGTCGAAGCGCTGATGCCTGGGGGGGAACGTCCGCCCATGCGCGTGCTGTCCGGGTTATTCGTCGGATTTGCCGGCATCCTGCTGCTCGTCTGGCCCGACCTCTCAGCAGGTGGCGCGCTGGGGCGTCAGTTTGGTCTCGGAGTGATCGCGTTACAGATTGCCTGTGCCGGATGGGCGCTTGGATCGGTGTACGGCCGGAGGCATGCGCCTGAGGAGAATGCCCTGGCATCCGCAGCCATGCAGATGTTATTCGGCGGGGCCATGATGCTCGTGCTCGCCACGCTGCGAGGCGAGTGGAGCCACCTGTCGTTCACGCCGCGGACGATCGCCGCGGAGTGCTACCTGACGCTGATAGGAGCCGTGGCCGCCTACTCGGCCTACGTGTACGCTCTCAAGCATCTGCCGGTCTCGACCGTTTCGCTCTACGCCTATGTCAATCCCGTGATCGCCGTGATTCTCGGGTCACTCGTTCTGGGCGAACCCCTCGGCACCCGTGTCATCGGGGCATCAGCGTTGGTGCTGTGTGGTATTGCGGTCGTGCGGGTAGGGACCAGGCCGGAGGCTTTGCCTTCCAGGCAGCGGGCGCTTCGCTAGCGCTCGCGCGGCTGCTGCGCGATGGGGCCAAGCGCGAACGTCATGGTGCCGCTCACGACCACTCGATCGTTGACGCGGGCGACGCCCTCGAGCTGACCCATGCGGCTGCGCAGCCGCTTCACGCGGGCTTCGATCTCCACGACATCGCCAGGCCGCACCGGATGCCGGTAGCGCACCCGCTCAATGCCCATGAAGAAGATCAGCTTCTCGCGATTTTCCGGCTTTGAAAGAATCAGTATCGCGCCGACCTGGGCAACCGCCTCGGTCAGGATTGTCGGTGGCATGGCCGGAAGTTCGCCGGGTTGGCACGGCGAAAGGTATCGCTCGTTCAACGAGACATTCTTGATGCCGACGATGCGCTTGTCCGGCTCCAGCTCGGTTATCCGGTCCACGAGCAGAAACGGGTAGCGATGCGGCAGAATTCGCTCGATCGCGCTGTAGTCGAGCGGCAGCGTGAAGCTCTCGGTCAAGGGCGTCCAGTATAATCGCGACGCCTGCTTCCATGAGCGATCCGACCCCAACGCCTAGGGACGACACACGCGCCGCAGGCGTGCGGGCGCCAACCGATACCGAGCTGCTGTCCACGCTGTTCGAGCTGGGCCGCGAAGTCACCTCCGTGCTCGACCTGGAGGAACTGCTCGCCAAGATTCCCCAATTAATCGCCCGGCTGACGCGGTTCAGCGCTTTCTCCGTCTATCTGCTGGACGAGAAGCGCAAGGAGCTGCGCATCGCCTACGCCGTCGGTTATCCGGGCAATTCCTCGCCCAACATACGCCTCGCGGTGGGCGAGGGGGTCGTCGGCGCAGCGGTTGAAGAGGGGCGCCCGATTCTCGTCAATGACATCCGTCAGGAGCCACGTTACCGCGGACCATTGCGAAACATGCTGTCGCAGCTGGCCGTGCCGCTTCGTCGCAAGGGGAAAGTCATCGGCGCCCTCAACCTGCTGAATGAAGCGGAGGGGGCCTTTACCAGCCATGACGAGGTGCTGCTGCGTCAGTTCGCCGCTCACGTCGCCGTCGCCATCGAAAATGCGCGCCTGTTCGAGTCTGAGCGTCGCCACGGAGACATGCTCGAGGCCCTGGCCGAGATCGGCCGTGAAATGTCGTCGATCCTCGATCTCGACGCGCTGCTCACGCGAATCGCCAACCTGACCAAACGGCTGGTCGATTACCGCACGTTCGGCATCCTGCTGCTCAATGAGCACACGCAGGAGCTGGAAATGAAGCTGGCGGTCAGCTACGGCAAGGACACGACGAAGAAGCATATGAAGCTCGGGGAAGGGCTCGTAGGCTGGTCAGCTCTGCACAGGGAGCCGGTACTCGTGGCGGACGTCTCGCTGGATCCGCGCTACGTGAATCTCGTGGAGGATGTGCGATCCGAGCTCGTCATCCCGATGCTCATCAAGGATCGCTGCATCGGTGTCTTTGATCTCGAGAGTCCTGAGCTCGAAGCCTTCACCAAAGAGCACCGGGAGCTGATGACCCTGCTCGCCAGCCAGGCGGCGATCGCCATTGAGAACGCCAGGCTCTACGAACAGGTGCGCCACAATGAGGAACGGATAGAAAAGGAACTCCGATTCGCGCAACGCGTGCAGGCGGCCATGTTCCCGCAGGAGCTGCCGAATCCCATCCCAGGGGCCGACGTTGCCGGACGCTTTGCCTCGGCCCGCGAGCTCGGAGGCGACATTCACGAATTTCTGATCCCGGATGAGTCGTCGCTGGTGGTGGCAGTCGGCGACGTGTCGGGGAAGGGTGCGCCGGCTGCGCTGTACGGCGCATTCGTCGCCGAGCTGGTGCGGTCACGGACGCTGCGCCGACGTTTCACGCCCGATCGATTCAGCGTGTCCGGCGTACTTCAGGTCATGAACACCATGCTTCACGAGCGGCAGCTCGAGGAGTACTACTGCACCCTCTGTTATTCGTTCATCGACTTCAGCAGCCGCACCATCACGCTGTCCAATTCAGGATTGCCCTACCCCATCCGTTGTTCCGCTGATGCCTGCGGACAGATCGAGCTGCCTGGCGTGCCGCTGGGATCGTTCCCGGGCGTGACCTACGATGAGAAGACGCTCGACCTCCACGACGGCGACGTGTTCGTCTTCTGCACGGATGGCATCTTCGAGACGCAGAATGCGTCTGGTGCGGAATTCGGCGCGCGCCGCGTGTGTGAGGTGGTGCGGACGAATGCGGGAGCCACGGCGAGACAAATCGTCGATGCCATCTTCGACGAGGTGAATCAGTTTCGCGGCAATGTCGTACAGAACGACGACATGACGGCGGTGGCCGTAAAGATCACGGGAGCGAGATAGGCGCAGGCGCCTAGTGATGGTCGTGTTCGGTGGCGACCGCCGCCGAGAGGTAGATCATCGTCAGCTTCACGAAGATCAGCGCCTGCAGCGTCCCGATGATGACGCCCAGGAACATGATCGGCAGCGGCACCACGAACGGGATGATGCTCGCAAGGATCAGCACGACGAGCTTCTCGCCGAAGATGTTCCCAAAGAGGCGGAGAGAAAGAGACATCACCCGCGACAGGTGGCTGATGATTTCGATCGGCAGCATGATCGGCGCGAGCGCCGCGGGGATGCCGGGAGGCACGGCAAAGTGCTTCAGATACGCGACGACACCCTGCTCTTTGAAGCCCTGGAAGTGATAGTAGAGCCAGGCAACCAGCGCGAGCGCGAGCGTGACGTTGATGTTCATCGTCGCGGGAATCAGGCCAGGGATCGTGCTCATCAGGTTGCCGATCCAGATGAATGCGCCGATGGTGGCGACGACCGGCAGGTAGCGACGGCCCTTGTGGCCGATGTCCTCGTCGAGCATGCCCTGGAGATAGCCGATGAGATCCTCGATGACGATCTGCGTCTTGCCGGGCTTGTCGACGCTCAGGCGCGAGCGAATAAACAGGCCGAGCGCGAGGATCATCAGGACCACGACGCCTGACATGACCAGATAGTCCGGGACGATGGCTGCCGGGTTCTTGACGGCGATGCCCAGAGCAGCCGCGATAGCGGCCGCAATCTTGTTCACGAAGACGACGATCAGGAGGATGTGTTCGAGCTTTTCCACAACCCTCGAATCGTATCAGTTTTGCCTTTTGCGTCCTACCCCCAGGGTCAGTAGCTGTTCAGATACCGTTCGACCTCCCAGGGTGAGACGTGGCGGATATATCCGTCCCATTCCGCACGTTTTGCGTCGACGAAGTGGTCGAAAATGTGGTCGCCAAGGGTCTCGCGCATGAGCGCGCTTTTTTCGAGTTCATCGAGCGCTTCGCTCAAATTTCCTGGCAATTCGTCGATCCGGAGATGGCGCCGTTCGCGGTGGCTCATCGTGTAGATGTTCTTGTTGACCGGTGGTCCCGGGTCGAGTTCCCGGTCGATGCCGTCCAGGCCCGCCCGCAGCATCACCGCCAGGGCCAGGTACGGGTTACAGGAGGGATCGGGCATGCGCAGCTCGATACGCGTGTCCTCGCCTCGTGCTGCCGGCACGCGCACGAGCGGGCTTCGGTTGCGCTGCGACCACGCAATCGCCGTTGGTGCCTCGTAGCCGGGCACAAGCCGCTTGAAGGAGTTCACCAGCGGATTGGTGATCGCGCAGAACCCCCGGGAGTGCCGGAGCAGACCACCGATGTAGTGCAGGCACGTCCGACTGAGTCCCCACTCCGCTTCACTGTCGCAGAAGGCGTTCTTGCCCCGCACATAGAGGGACTGGTGGGTGTGCATGCCGCTGCCGTTGATCCCGAAGACCGGCTTCGGCATGAAAGTCGCGTGAAGACCGTTCCGGCTGGCCACGTTCTTGACGACGAAGCGGAAGGTGCTGACATTGTCCGCGGTGACGAGCGCCTCGTCATGACGGAAGTCGATCTCATGCTGACCTGGCGCCAC
>CANJYC010000200.1 GCA_947478985.1 Acidobacteriota bacterium
CCTGGCAATGGCAATCGCCTCCGTCAGCCCGCCCAGTTCGTCCACCAGACCATTCGCCTTCGCCTGCTGTCCCGTCCAGACGCGCCCTTGTGCCAGCGTGCGAATACGCTCAGGCGACATCCGCCTGGACGCCGCCACCTTCCCCACGAAGTCTTCGTAGAACCCCTGCATGTAGTCCTGGAGCTTTTCGCGCTGCGCCGGCGAGAACGGCGAGAACGGCGAGTTGATGTCGGCGTTCTTCCCGGCGCGGACCGTCTCGGTTCCGACGCCAATCTTGGCCAGCGTCCCGCTGACGACGAACTTGCCACCGAAGACGCCGATCGACCCGGTCAGCGTGGCCGGCTGCGCAACGATGACGTCGCCCGGCGTGGCGATGTAATAGCCGCCTGATGCCGCCAGATCGGACATCGACACGATAATCGGCCGCGCGCGGTTCCCGTCGCGCGTCACCATCAGTTCCCGCCAGATGACATCTGACGCGACCGTCGACCCGCCCGGGCTGTCGATGCGCAGCACGATCGCCTTGACGCTGGCATCATCACGGACACGGCGGATCTGCTCGACCATCGTGTCCGAGCCCAGGACGGCCCCGTTGACGGGATCGGATCCGCTCTTCCCTGACGTGATGGTGCCCACGGCGTACAGCACCGCGATGCGTGAGCGCGATGAGAATCGCGGGCCCGGAGCGCTGGCGCGCAGGTACTCAGTACCTTCGATGCGCTGCGGCCCTCCGGCCTCGCGCAATTCCGGCACGCGATCGTCGAGTTCATCCTCGTAGGCGAGGCCGTCGACCAGTCCGCGTCGAAACGCCTCGCGTGGCGAGAACGGCCCCTCGTCGATCAGGGCACGGACCTCAGCCTCGGTCTTTCCGCGCGCGGTCGCGATGCCGCGGACCAGCTGGTCGTACATGTCGCGATTCAGCGACTCGCTCATCTCGCGATGCGCAGGCGTCATCGCCTTCTCGGTGTAGGTGTTGACGGCGGTCTTGTAGTCGCCGACGTGCAGAAAATCCGCATACGCGCCGACCGTGTCGAGCGCCCCGCGCAGAAAGACCTCGTAGGACGCGACGCCGGTCAGGTCGAGAGGACTGCTCGGCAGCAGGAACACGCGATTGGCCGCACTAGCCAGGTAGTATTCCCGCTCACCGCCGTATTCGAGGAACGCGGTGACCGACTTACCCGACGTGCGGAAGTCGATAATCGCGTCGCGCACTTCCTGAAGCGTGGCCCAGAAGGGCTGGTCCAGCGCTGACGGCATCAGCACAACATTCCGGATGCGCGGATCGCGCCTGGCCGCGCGGAGGCTCTCGACGATGTCCCGAACCGTGGAGGCATGGCGCCCGACGAACTGGCCGAGCACGTCGTCCGGCACCACTTCCTCGAGTGTCCCGCTCGGGCGCAGGACCAGCGTCGCTCGATCCGGCACGGACGGGCCGCGCGAGACGAGCGCATAGAGCACCAGCAGCCCCACGAAAGCGACCACGACCGCCGCGCCGATGAGCGTGAATACAAATCGAACAACGCGGCGAAGTGTCACAAGCGCCTCCAGATCCGCTGTCAGTGTAGGCTAAGAGGCACGTCATCCATGAGAAGAGCTGCCATCGCATGCACCCTCGCGCTCGCCGGTGTGACGGGTCTGTGGGCACAACAGAATCCACCCGGCCCGCTGCCTCCTGCCTGCGACGCCGGCAACGGCGGCCTGACGCTGCTGCAAGGTTTCTGCGCGGCACTCGTGGCGGACCACATCGGCGCCGCGCGCCACATGACGGTCAGTCCGCGCGGCGATCTCTATGTCATCCTGCTGCACGCAACGGAACGCGCACCGGCCGGTTCCGTGGTCGCCCTGCGTGACGCCGACGGCGACGGCCGGTTCGAGCAACAGCAGCGCTTCGGTGCCAATCTCGATGGCACCGGTATCGTGTGGCACAAGGACTTCCTGTACGTCGGTTCAGACACCCGGATTGTGCGCTTCCGGATGTCGGGCAACGCTCTCGTCCCCACCCGCGAACCAGAGACCATCGTCGAGTTCCCCCCTCAGGCCCTGCACGCCGCGAAGCCGTTTGCGTTCGGCCGGAGCAACGAGCTGTACGTGCATGTCGGCGCACCGAGCAACGCCTGCCAGGCGGTCGATGGCCCGGAGGAGGCCGGTGAGAACCCGTGCGCGCTGCTCGACGAGGCCGGCGGCATCTGGAAGTACGACGCCACCACGCCCGGCCAGCGCCACACGGCCGCACGCCGTTACGCCACGGGCCTGCGTCACACGACGTCGCTCGTCGCGCACCCCGGAAGCGGCACCCTCTTCGAGGTGCAGCATGGGCGCGACCAGCTCGACACGCTCTGGCCGAAGCGCTTCACCGCACGGCAGAACGCGGAACTCGTGGCCGAGGAGATGCACGTCGTCAAGCCGGGGTCGAACTGGGGATGGCCGTACTGTTATTTCGATACCGTCCAGCATGCGCGCGTGCAGAGTCCGGAGTACGGCGGCGATGGGAAGAAGATCGGCCCCTGTGCCCGGTACGACGCTCCGATTGCCATCTTTCCAGCACACAACGCACCGCTTGATCTGATGTTCTATACCGGCACGCAGTTTCCGCAGGAGTTCCGCGGCGGCGCGTTCATCGCGTTCCACGGCTCCTGGAACCGCGCGCCACTGCCGATGGACGGCTACAACATCCGCTTTCTTCCGTTCACGGGAGACACACCCTCAGGGGCGGACCTGGTGTTTGCCACGGGATTCGCCGGCAAGCCGCAGATCATGCGGCCGGCCGATGCTGAGCACCGCCCGGCCGGGCTGGCACAGGCGCGCGATGGCGCGATCTACGTGTCCGACGACGTCAATGGGCGAATCTGGAAGATCACGTACATAGGGGTACCAACCGGGAGGGGTCGACAGTGAGATACACATGGGTATGGCTGCTCGTGGCGGTCTTTGCCGCTGGATGCAGTAAGACAACGAACACAACGACGGAGTCATCGGACATGGCACAGGGACAGTCGAACATCACGGAGTTACAGAAGACCGACGTGCAGGTCGGCACCGGCGCGGAGGCCGCCGCTGGCCAGCAGGTCACGGTGCACTACACGGGATGGCTGTACGACGCGGCGAAGGACGACAAGAAGGGGACGAAGTTCGACAGTTCGCGCGACCGCAACGAGCCGTTCGCGTTCCGCCTCGGCGCGGGGCAGGTCATCACGGGCTGGGACCAGGGCGTCGCAGGCATGAAGATCGGCGGCCAGCGGACGCTGGTGATTCCTCCCGGCATGGGCTACGGCGCGCGTGGCGCCGGCGGTGTCATCCCGCCCAACGCGACGCTCGTGTTCGACGTCGAGCTCCTGGGAGTGAAATGACACCGTTCAACGGACCAGGCCTGACGCCTGGCCATTGCCGCTAATTGGCTGACCTGCTCGACGTCACCATCGATGCCCTCGACGACGCCGGCGACGGACTGGCGAGGGCCGGCGGCGTGCGTCTCCGGATCCCGTTCACCCTTCCCGGTGAACGGGTGCGCGTGCAGGTGGGCGTCTCCAGGCACGAGACGACACCGGCACGTGTCGTGGAGGTGCTGGTCGCCTCGCCCGATCGCGTCGCGCCGCGCTGTTCGCACTTCGGCCCGGACGCGGAGCCGGGCGTCGGGCCGTGCGGCGGCTGTTCGTGGCAGCACATCGCCTATCCGGAACAGCTCAGGCTGAAGACGGACATCGTCGATCGGTGCGTGTCCGGAGCGATCCACGACGCGCCCGCGGCCAGACCGATGCTGCCGTCCACCCCGCTCGATGCCCCCTGGGGATACCGACAGAAGGTGCACTTTGTCTTCGGTCACGCACCGGCCGCGCGCCGCACGAACCCGCGTGTGGCCATGGGGCACTACGTGCGCGGCACCAGACGGGTGCTCCCGGTGCGCGAATGTCCGGTGCATGACCCGCGCGGCAACGCGCTGGCCTTCGCCTTCGGCGATGCGTTTGCCAAGGCCGGCGTGGCCGCGGCCGACGCCTCCGGGCGTGGTGTCCTGCAGGGACTCGCCATTCGCGTCGGCTGCCATACCAAAGAGACCATGGCCACGCTCGTGGTCACGAGCGACGACGACCGGCGTGTGCGGTCGGCCACACGACGTGCCATCGAGCAGGCCATCGAGCCGCCCACCTCGTTCCACGTCAACCTCCACGCCAGGCCTGATGGGTTCATCTTCGGCCCGGACACGCGCCGGATCAGCGGCCCGGCGCGGATGCGCGACACGGCCAATGGCGTGTCGTTTGTCATGTCGCCAACGGCCTTCTTCCAGACCAATGTCCGCGCGGCGGAAATCCTGGCGACGCTGGTCCTCGAGGCGATTCCCGCGGCCGCACGCGTGCTCGATCTTTATGCGGGCGCCGGTCTGTTCGCGCTGCCGCTCGCACAGCGGGGACAGCAGGTCACGGCCATCGAGGAGAATCGCGCGGCCGTGGAGGACGGGCTCGCCAGCCTGCGCGTGAACCGCATCCCGCCGGAGCGCTGCCGCTTCATCGCACGGTCCGTCGAATCGGCGCTGACCTCGATCAAGGCGGCCGATGCGGTCATCCTCGACCCCCCGCGGGACGGGTGTTCGCCTGGCGTGCTTGAACGCGTCTTTGGCACGATCCGGCCGGCCACCGCGGTTTATGTTTCCTGCAATCCCG
>CANJYC010000201.1 GCA_947478985.1 Acidobacteriota bacterium
CGAACCGCTGCACGCAGGGATGCAGCGCTGGGTCCGCGACCTGAATCACGTGTACCAGCGCGAACCGTCGCTGCACGAGGTGGACTTCGAGGGTGCCGGCTTCAGCTGGATCAACTGCCAGGACAGCGACAACAGCGTCATCTCGCTCATTCGCCGCGCCCGCAACCCGCAGGACTTCACGGTGGCCGTGGTCAATTTCACGCCTGTCCCCCGCGAGGCGTACCGCATCGGCGTCCCCGAGCCCGGCTGGTATACCGAGCTGCTCAACAGCGACAGCCACCTGTACGGCGGGGGCAACGTCGGCAACCAGGGTCGCGTGCACACCGATCAGATCCCCTCCGACGGCTTCGGTCAGTCGTTGTCGATTGTGGTGCCGCCGCTTGGGTGTGTGCTCTTGAGGAAGTAGGCAGTAGGCAGTAGGCGGTAGGGGGTAGGCAGAGGGCAGTTGGCGGCGGTGGTGGGCGACAGGGTTACTGCGTTCGACTCAACAGCTCCTCAACTTCCCTGAGTTGCGGCACGCCGCCGATCGCGCCGTGGCGGGTACACGCGAGCGCTGCGGCGGCGTTGGCACGGCGCAGGATGTCGGCAGGCAGGTCGCCGCGCAGCAGCGCATGAATGAAGGCGCCGCGGAACACGTCCCCCGCGCCGGTCGTGTCCACCACGTTCACGGTGAGACCGGGCGCACTGATCACGGTGTCCCCCATCAGCAGCATCGCACCCCGTTCGCCGAGCGTGACGCACAGCATCGTGTGATGCGGGCGCCGCAAGGCGCGCAACGCACGCGCCATGTCGCGGTCGCCGGTGAGCGCTTCCGGTACGTGCTCGGCGAAGATCGGCACGGTCACCGTGTCGACGAGGTCCCGCGTGCGATCGGAGACACGGTCGATGTCGCTCGTGACGATCACCCCGGCAGCGGCCCCGATGCGCGCTGCCGCAAGGGCCGTCGCCTCGTCCTCATCGTCCACGTGCAGCAGCCGCGTGCCGGTCAGCACGTCAGGGCGCAGTTCCCCAGCGTCGAGCGTGAGGGCGGCATCGCGCGACCAGAGCACCACGCGATCGCCACGCGCTTCGTCGATGGAGATGACCGCGTGGCGGTTCGGGCAGGCCTTCGTGGGCGCGGCGCGGGTGTCGACGCCACGGCTGGTGAGTTCGTCGCGCATCCGCGTCCCATGGGCATCACTGCCGAAGGCGCCCACATACGCGGCACGCAGTCCGAACGCGGCACACGCGCAGAGCGCCGTCGCCGTCTGGCCGCCCGGCGACACGCGATGCGCGAGCACCGGCTGCTTGGCCGTGCCGGTGCCGGCGAGAGGGTGCGTCGGCACCACGTAGACGAAGTCGAGCGAATTGGTCCCCACGCCGATGACATCGAACACCACGCTCATGTTCGGGGATACCTGTCTGCTGAAGGGTGCCGTTGCAGTTCGTACAGGGCGAGGGCCGTGGCCGTCGCGACGTTAAGCGAGTCGACGCCTGGTGCCATCGGGATGCGGGCCTGATGATCGCACAGGGCCAATACGTCCCGACTCAGGCCGTCGCCTTCATGGCCGACGACGATGGCAATCTTCCCGTTCGCGGCTGCGGACGCGCCAGCCGCCGCGCTCGGCAGGGCGGCGAGTAACGTGGGTGCGGTTGGGGACAAGGCGACGAGCGAGAACCCACTGGCGCGCATCGCCAGGAGCCCGTCGGGCCAGGGCTCCACTCGCGCGAACGGGACGTGCAGCGTTGCGCCCATCGAGGTGCGAATCGCCTTCCGGTAGAGCGGGTCCGTGCAGGCCGGATCGAGCAGCACGCCGTCCACACCGAAGGCCGCGGCATTCCGAAAGAGAGCGCCGACGTTGTCCGCGTTGGCGATGCGCTCGGCCACAACCAGCCGGTGCGCGCCCGCAGCCAGAGCTGCCCATTCGGTCGTGACAGGACGTTCGCCGATGGCCAGGCAGCCCCGGTGGACGTCGAATCCGGTCACGGTCGCCATCACTGTCGGCGGCACCAGGTACGCAGGCACCGCGGTATTCGCAGGCCGCTGCCACGCGGTATCGCCTGCGAGCGCGCCCAGCGCCGCTTCCGTCAGAAGCAGCGAGCGTGTGACCAGCCGGGGTGACGAGAGGAGGCGCGACACCACCAGCCGTCCCTCGGCGACAAAGATGTCGCCCCGCGCGGCGAGGGCCCGATCGGGAATGTTTCTGTAGTCAGCGAGCCGCACATCGGTGGGATCGTCGATATGGATGAGGTCCAATCTGGTGATGCTACCGCGTGTACCCGCCATGCCGAGAGGCCTCAGACGAGGTCTGTCGCGACTGGCGTGCCCTGGAGGGATTTTGGACTTCGTCCACAGTAACGGATAATAGGGAACACTCTGAGGACACCACTGAACATGCGTATATTCCGTTTCATGGCAGCGACGGTCGCGATTCTCGCGCTCGCCGGCTGCAGCAAGCCCCCTGTTGTTAGTCAGTTCACCAAGGCGGACGTCGAGAGCATCACCAAGGCCGTTCAGGACGTACGAGCGGCGTACAACGCGAAGGATGCGGACAAGGTCGCGGCGCTGTTTGCGCCCGACGCCGTCCTGATGCCGCCCAATCAGGCTACCGCCCGTTCCCGCGATTCGGTGAAGCAGTACTACGTCGCGCGCTTTGCCGAAGGGGCATCGGACCTGGAAATCGAAGCGAAGGACGTCGCCGGGGACGGGGCATTGGCCTACGCCAGCGGCGATTTCCGCTTGGTACTCAATGCGCCGACTGGTGGAGAGCCGCAGCGGGACCGCGGCAAGTTCGTCTGGGTTTTCCGGAAGCTGGATGGCCGCTGGATGATCGAGTACGTGATCTTCAGCAGCGACTTCGCGCCGCGCCCGGCGCCCGCCCCAGCCAAGTAAGCGTCAGTTAGGGTTTGTCACGCGGGGGCCGTCGTGCCCCCGCGCCTCACACCTGCGCGATCTTCGTCCGATCCCATCCCTTATAGGTACCGAGAATACGGGTCCACTTGGCGAATTCGGCCAGGTGGCTCAGCGCGCGCGCGGTCTGGAGGTCGTCGCGGCGTCCTTCGATATCCACGTAGAAGAGGTATTCCCACGGACGGCCGCGCATCGGCCGGCTCTCGAGCTTGCTCAGGTTGATATCGCGCAGCGCGAAGACGCTGAGCGCCTTGAAGAGCGAGCCGGGCGTGCTCGGCAGCGCGAAGACGATGGTCGTCTTGTTGCCATCGACCGGCTGGGCTCCGCCAATGACGAAGAAGCGCGTGATGTTGAACTCGTAGTCCTGCACCGCTTCCTGCAGCACCTCGAGGCCGAAGACTTCCGCAGCGCGCCGTGACGCCAGCGCCGCCGCCCCGTGTAGCTTCTGCTCGGCGACCAGCTTGGCGCCGCCCGCGGTGTCGTAAACCGCTTCCACGGTCACCCCGAGCTGCTTGAGGTACTGCTCGCACTGCGCCAGCGCCTGCGGGTGCGAGTAGACGATCTTCACGTCCTCGATCTTTGTGCCCGGCAGCGCCTGCAGGCAATGCACCACGTCGAGCTCGACCTCGCCGGTGATCGAAAGCTCGTTGTCGACCAGCAGGTCGTAGTTGCGGTGGATCGTGCCGCCGATCGAGTTCTCCATCGGCACGATGCCGTGGGTGGCACGCGTCTGAAGCACGGCCTCGAACACGTCGTCGAAGCTGTGGCACGGCAGTGTTTCGGCATGGGGCGAGTAGAGCCGCGCTGCGGCTTCACTGTAGGCGCCCGGTTCACCCTGGTACGCGAGTCTCACGATGCATCCTCCGTTGACGGACTGACCCTGGCAGCCCTGGCCCTGACGGCCGCGCCCATCAGCATGCCGGTGCCGGTGACCGCGACGAGCAGCGCGCGCGTCCCCCATGGCAGCGCGACCGGAACCGGATCCGCGGCCAGCGCGCGCAGCATCATGAAGGCCTGCAGCAGAAACGCCGCCGCGGCGTGCGCCATTTCGTACTGTCCCGCAATCTTCGCCACCATGTAGCCGGCCAGGATGCCGACGATGCCGTAGATGGCCAGCCGTCCCGGAATCACGCCTGGTTCATTGCGCGCCGCAAGATACGACTCCATGTCTGCCGGCCGCTGCGCTGCGAGCAGGGCCACGGTGGGCGGCTCGACCACCTCAATCAGGAAGAACATGAGGATCATGCCGCCGAGCAGTGCGATAACGCTCTTGATGTCCACGTGCGGATCCTACTGGAGGAACTGCTGCGCGTGCACAACCGAGACCACGATCGACAGAATCGACAGGGCGAGGCAGCCGACCGCGATGACGATGTGATCAATGCGCTCCGGCTTCAACGGGTCCAGCAGGCGGGCCACAAGATAGCCCCCGACCAGCCCGCCGCCGTGCGCGTAGTTGTCGATGCCGGGCATGAGGAAGCCGATCACGACAAGCTGGATGATGACGCTCGTGGCGTAGCTGCGCGCCTGGCTGCTGCCGCTGCGATGTCCATAGGCCAGGATGGCGCCGACGAGTCCGGCAATCGAGGCCGACGCCCCGACGGTGTAGAGCCCGCCCTGCAGGATGCCGGGAAGATAGGCGCCGGCGATCGAGCTGAGCGCGAAGCCGGCGATCGAGCCGGCCGTGTAGATGATGACCATGCGGCCGGGCCCGAAGAGTTCCGCCGCGGCCGGCGCAATCTGGCGCAGCGC
>CANJYC010000202.1 GCA_947478985.1 Acidobacteriota bacterium
CTACCACCAGCAGCATGACGGCTGGAGCTCAGCCGGTCACGCCCGCAGCGCCAGCCGTGCTAGAGTGGTTCGGAACGCGAAAGTGGCGGAACTGGCAGACGCGCCAGACTTAGGATCTGGTACCCGAAAGGGTATGAGGGTTCGAGTCCCTCCTTTCGCACACCTGTATATATTTCCCAATGAAAACCGAATTCGTCGACGTCAGCGAGACCCAGAAAACCCTCACGATTGAGATCCCGAGCGACGTCGTCGACGCGGAAATCAACAAGATCGCCAAGGGCTACACCAAGCAGGCTCGCATTCCCGGCTTCCGCCCAGGAAAAGTTCCTACCGGCATCGTCAAGCAGCGCTTCAAGGAGCAGATTCTGCATGACGTCATGCACGGGCTCATCCCGCGCGCCATCGAGGAGGCGCTGCAGGAACGTGGCATCGAGCCCATCGATACGCCGAACGTCAAGGACGTGGCCCTGCAGGAGGGCCAGCCCCTGACATTCACGGCGGCCGTCGAAACGCTGCCTCCGCTTGACCCCGGCGACCTGTCGACGATCTCGCTGACACGTGCCACGGTTGGTATCGACGATGCCGCCGTCGAACAGGCGCTTGAGCGGCTGCGGGACCGCGCGGCCAAGTACGAGCCGGTCGAGGGCAGACCCATCGCCGGCGGGGACACGGCGGTGCTGCACATGAACCGCACGGGCCCTGGCGACGAGGCCGACCACCACGATGATGTCAGCGTGGAGATCGGTGGCGAGGGCAACCCTCCGGATTTCGACGCCAACCTGATTGGTCTCGGCGCCGGAGACGAGAAGACGTTCACCGTCCGCTTTCCGTCGGACTATGGCGTGGAGCGGTTCCGGGATGCCGACGTCACGTATGCCGTGAAAGTGAAGGAGATCCGTACGAAGGCCCTGCCTGCGCTCGATGACGAGCTGGCCAAGGACCTCGGCGGCTTCGAGACGCTGGCCGAGCTGCGCGACCGCATCCGCACCGACATGACTGCCGAAGCGGAAGAGCACGCATCTCGCCATATCCGCACGGATCTGCTCAAGCAGCTGTCCCAACGCGTCTCGTTCGAGTTGCCGGCCTCGCTTATCGAGCGCGAGATGGACCGCCGCCTGGAGCAGTTTGCCCAGCAGCTCATGCAGCAGCAGATCGATCCCCGGCAGGCCGGGATCGACTGGACGCAGTTTCGCGAAGCTCAGCGGGAGGCCGCCCGCGAGGCGGTGGCCAGCACTCTGGTCCTTGACGAGCTGGCCAGACGGGAAAAGATTACGGTTAGCGCGGAAGATGTCGATAAGGAGATCGAACAGTTTGCAGGGCGGGCAGGACGGACCCCGGCCGCTCTCAGGGCTCAACTTGAAAAGGATGGGGGAATATCCCGTCTCGTGGCGGGAATGCGGCGGGAGAAGGCAATTGACTTGGCCCTGTCGCGTGCTACGATGACGGGTGAGTGATCGGCCCTGTCACTCCTGACTTCCCCTGTATCTCGACGACAACCCGACCCGACCGAATCGCTTATGAGCCACGCTCAGCTGGTGCCGATGGTGGTCGAACAGACCAACCGCGGCGAACGCGCCTACGACATTTATTCGCGGCTCCTGAAGGACAGCATCGTCTTCATCGGCACGCCGATTGACGATCAGATCGCCAACCTGGCGATCGCACAGATGCTGTTCCTGGAGGCCGAGGATCCCGACAAGGACATCATGCTGTACATCAACAGCCCTGGCGGATCGATTACCGCCGGACTGGCGATTTACGACACGATGCAGTTCATCAAGCCAGACGTGCCGACAATCTGCATCGGGCAGGCGGCATCGATGGCCGCAGTGCTGCTCGGAGCGGGTGCGAAGGGCAAGCGCTTCTCGCTGCCGAACTCGCGGATCATGATTCACCAGCCGCTGATGCAGGGGCTCGCGGGACAGGCAACCGACATCGACATCCATGCGCGGGAGATCCTGCGCATGCGCGAACGGCTGAACGAGATTCTCGTGCAGCACACGGGGCAGTCATTCAAGCGCATTCAGGAAGACACCGAGCGCGACTACATCATGACCGCCGACCAGGGTAAGGAATACGGGATTATCGATGACGTCATCCGGAAACGGGTGTAGCATCGAATGTGTCCCTGGAACTTGAGACCGTAGACGACAATTATGGTCAAGAAAAACGGCGAGGCCGAAGTTCTCCGCTGCTCGTTCTGTAATAAGGATCAGAACGACGTCCGCAAGCTGATCGCGGGACCGACCGTGTTCATCTGCGACGAGTGCGTGGAGGTCTGCAACGACATCATCGCGGACGACAACAAGTTCGAGAACCGGGCTGTCCGCTCGACGCTTCCCTCGCCGCCCGAAATTAAGAAGTTCCTCGACGAGTACGTCATCGGCCAGGAACGGACCAAGAAGAAGCTCGCTGTCGCGGTCTACAACCACTACAAGCGCATCGAAATCCAGAAGCAGCCGCGCAGCCGCACCGATGTCGAGCTAACCAAGTCGAACATCATGCTGATCGGCCCGACCGGCAGCGGCAAGACCCTGCTCGCGCAGACGCTTGCCAAGCTGCTCTCGGTTCCGTTCACCATCGTCGACGCGACGACGCTCACCGAGGCGGGCTACGTCGGCGAGGACGTCGAAAACATCATCCTCAAGCTCCTGCAGGCGGCCGGTGGCGACATCGAGAAGTGCCAGCAGGGGATCATCTATATCGACGAAGTCGACAAGATCTGCCGCAAGGACGAGAACCCCTCGATTACGCGTGACGTCTCCGGCGAGGGTGTCCAGCAGGCGCTGTTGAAGATTCTCGAGGGCACGGTCGCCAATGTGCCGCCCCAGGGCGGACGGAAGCACCCGCACCAGGAGTTCTTCCAGATCGACACAACCAACATCCTGTTCATCTGCGGCGGCGCCTTCGTCGGCCTCGACAAGGTGATCGACCGTCGCGTCGGCAAGAAGACGCTCGGATTCAAGGCCGAGGTCAAGTCGGTCAATAAGCGCGAAGTCGGCGCGACGCTCGCGGATGTCGAACCGGCGGACCTGATCAAGTACGGCCTGATTCCGGAATTCGTGGGCCGGCTGCCGATTGTCGGCACCCTGCACGAACTGGACAAGCCGGCACTTATTCAGATCCTGACGCAACCGCGCAACGCGATCACGCGTCAGTACCAGAAGCTGTTCGAGTACGAGAACGTGAAGCTCCGCTTCACCGACGATGCCCTGGACGCCATCGCCGAGGCAGCCCTCTCCCGCAAGATCGGAGCGCGCGGCCTCCGCATGATCATCGAGGACCTGATGCTCGAGTTGATGTACTCGGTGCCTGGTCAGAAGAAACTTCGCGAGATCGTCGTGACTCGAGAAATCGTCGAGGCCAAGGACAAGTCGGTTACGTTGATCGAAAAGGCTGGTTAGACCCCAGGCGCTTGGGCCGCGCCCCCCCCCGAGCGCTGCAAGGAGTTCATGGAAGTTTACGAGACTCTCCCCATCGTCCCCCTCCGGGACGTCGTAGTTTTCCCGCACATGATGATGCCGTTCGTAATCGGACGGCCGTCCTCTACGCGTGCGCTCGAGCATGCGCTGCTGAAAGACAAGCGGATCTTCCTGGCCGCCCAGCACGACGCCTCGATCGACGACCCGCGTCCGGATGACGTCTATACGATGGGCTGCGTGGCCAACGTCGTCCAGAGCCTGAAGCTGCCCGATGGCAACATCAAGGTGCTCGTCGAGGGCGTGGACCGTGCGCGTGCCGTCGAATGGAAGGAAGACAAAGGGTTCTACCGCGTCGTCGTCAAGGTGCTGCCGAAGCAGAAGGAAGCCGCCGGCGACGTCGAAGCGACGATGGGGCGCGTCGTCTCGCTGTTCGAGCAGTACGTCAAGCTGTCGAACAACCTGCACTATGACGCGATGATCGCCGCCGTCCGCGTGGACGACCCAGGCAAGCTCGCCGACACCATTGCCGCCCACCTGTTGGTCGGCGTCGACGAGAAGCAGAACCTGCTCGAGATCATCTCGCCGCTCGAACGCCTGAACCGCATCGCCGGCATCCTCGAACTCGAGGTGGACAAGCTCCAGGTCGATCGCCGAATCCAGTCTCGCGTCAAGAAGCAGATGGAGAAGGCGCAGAAGGAGTACTACCTCAACGAGAAGATGAAGGCGATCCAGAAGGAACTTGGACGCAAGGACGAGAAGGGCAACGAGATCGACGATCTGAAGAAGAAGATGGATCAGGCGAAGATGCCGAAGGAGGTCGCTGAAAAGGCCATCCAGGAGCTGAAGCGCCTCGAGGCGATGCCGCCCATGTCGGCGGAGGCCACGGTCTCGCGCAACTATCTCGACTGGCTGATTGCCGTCCCCTGGCACAAGAAGACGCGCGAGAACCGCGATCTGAAGCATGCCGAGTCGGTGCTGAACGTGGATCACTACGGCCTCGACAAGATCAAGGACCGCATCCTCGAGTTCCTCGCCGTTCGTTCGCTGGTCAAGAAGCCGAAGGCGACGATTCTGACGCTGTCCGGACCTCCCGGTGTCGGCAAGACCTCGCTCGCGAAATCGATCGCCCGCGCCATGAATCGCAAGTTCGTCCGGCTGTCGCTCGGCGGCGTGCGGGACGAGGCGGAAATCCGCGGTCATCGCC